>NC_017790.1:2985000-3137147 GCF_000252445.1 Deinococcus gobiensis I-0
TTCTGGGTCCTGCTTGCCATCGTCCTTGTCCTGGTCGGAGCCGATCAGGCCCTCAAGGCGTGGGCGCTGTCGAATCTGCGCCTCGGCCAGCCCGCCATTCCGGTGATTCCGGGTCTGCTGGACTGGGTGCTGACCTTCAATACGGGCGCGGCCTGGAGCATGTTCAGTGGCAGCGCGGCCCCCCTGGCCCTGGCACGGCTGCTGGTGGGCGCAGGCATCCTGGTGTACCTGTACCTGCGTCCCCAGCCCCGGCTGCTGAGCGTGCTGCTGAGCATGATCTCGGCCGGAGCCATCGGCAACGCCATCGACGGACTGCGGGCGGGGCGCGTGACCGATATGATCCACGCGCCCTTTCTGAGTGCCGTGACGCGGGCCATCAACGGCACCGACTTTCCCATCTTCAACGTGGCGGACATGTGCGTGGTGCTGGGCACGCTGCTCCTGCTGATCAGCAGCCTGCTGCCGGACCGCAAGAAGGCCTGAGTCCCTGCCTGCCCCACGTCACGAAAACAGCCCCCGGCCACGAAGGCTGGGGGCTGTCCTGTAGGGCTCCGCCTTAGACCAGGCTCTTGCGGCACTTGGTGCACACGCGCAGACGCAGGCTCACGCCGCCGCGCGCCACCGTCAGGGGCTGGAGGTTGGGCTTCTGGACCCGCTTGGTGATCCCGGTGGTCTTGCGACCCACGCCGCCGGCCGCGCGGGCCTTACCACGGCGCGTCACCGCGTTCACGACAATCGGCCCCTTACCGCACACTTCGCACACTTTCGCCATGTTCTTCTTCTCCTTCTTGAGTCTGGGCCGCCAGATGGTCCGGGGGCCGCGCCCGCTGGGATTCGCCCGCCCGGGTGGCTCTGGGCCGGAACCCGGGAGCCGCCGGTGGGTGTGGGGGCGTCTGCCGCGCCGGACCGGCGCAGACAAGCCTTCCGACTGTAGCACATCCGGGCGGCGAAACGGTGGCCCAGGCGCCCGCCGGACCACACGAAAAACCGGACGCCACATGGGCGCCCGGTCCGGAAAGGCCGTGGGCTTATCGCAGGACGCGCAGGGCCTTGAGGATGGCGATCAGCACGATGCTGCCCACCACACCCCACACGATGCTCAAGAAATTGAAGCCGCCGCCCGCCGCGTACGCGCCGCCGATCTGGAGCCAGTTGCCGAAGACGACCTGCGCGAGGAGGCTGCCCACGATGCCGATGAGGATGTTGGCGACCGCACCCTGCTGGGCGTCCGTCTTCATGATCATGCTTGCGAGCCAACCGACGAGTGCGCCAACCAGAATAGTGATGATCCAACCCATGATGTTTCCTCCTGTACTGTGATGGTTTTGTTCGGTCCTGTCGGCGCTTTCGCGCTTCCTGGCCGGTCTTGATGGAGGCAGCATGAGCCGGGCGCCCCCCCCTCAATGTTGGGCGGGCTACATTCTCAAGGGGGAGCGAAGGGCAGGTAAGGACCGGGGGGCATGGGCTTAAGGTGAGGCTCCGGGTAGCTGACCGGGACATTTATTCCTGACGCGTTTCTGTCGAAATCGCGGGCCGATTTGTCTCGGTCAGGACGCGTCCGGAGACAGGCGGCCCGCTACCATGACCGCAGACGCTCCCCTGAAGGTGACGTTTTCTGGAGGCCCCCACCCTATGCCCGACTGCCCTGTGTACCGACTGCCCACCGCCGCCGACCCGACCCGCCGGACCCCCGGACCGGGAGCCTGCGGCGGAGGCCGACCGTGACCGGGAGCTTCACGGTGCGCGCCCCGGCCAGCAGCGCCAACCTGGGGCCGGGTTTCGACAGCCTGGGGCTGAGCGTGCCACTGCATACCACCCTGCGCGTGACGCCGCAGGACGTGACCGAGGTCGTGCCGCTGGGGCCGGAGCTGGAAGGCACACCCGCCGACGAGAGCAACTACGTGTACCGGGCGATGCTGCTCGCGGCGCGGCGGGCCGGGCAGCCCCTACCCCCGGCGCGGGTGGAGATCTGGACGGACGTGCCGCTGGCCCGGGGTCTGGGAAGCAGCGCCGCCGCCCTGGTCGCGGGCATCGTGGCGGGCAACGAACTGCTGGGGCGGCCACTGACCGACGAGGTGGTGCTGGACGTGGCCGCCCGCGAGGAGGGCCACCCCGACAACGTGGCCCCGGCGCTGTTCGGGGGCATCGTGGTCGCCACGCTGGACAAGCTGGGCACCCACTACGTGCGGCTGGACCCCCCGGCGAACCTGGGCGTGACGGTGCTCGTCCCCGATTTCGAGCTCTCGACGAGCAAGGCGCGCGCCGTGCTGCCGCGCGAGTACAGCCGCGCCGACGCGGTCCACGCCCTGTCGCACGCCGCGCTGCTGGCCGCTGCGCTGGCCCAGGGCCGGCTGGACCTGCTGCGGCACGCCATGCAGGACTACATTCATCAGGTGTGGCGCGCGCCGCTGGTGCCGGGCCTGAGCGACATCCTGGAAAGCGCGCACGAGTACGGCGCGCTGGGCGCGGCCCTGAGCGGCGCGGGGCCGACCGTACTGTGCTTCCATGACACGCGTGGGTCCACCGCGCCGCTGCACGCCTACCTGAACGGCGTAATGGCCCGCAACGGGCTGACGGGCCGGGTCATGGACTTCGGGATCGACACGCGCGGAACCGTGGTCGAGCGGGACTGACGGGCGCGGGGCGGGGAGAGACGGCGAGGCGATGCAAAAGGGCCGGCGGAACTTTTCCCCGGCCCTTTTGCCCGTGCCCTCCCCTCAGTGTTCCAGGCGGACGTGCGGCAACCGGCGCCCCAGCCACGCGGGCAGCCACCAGTTCCAGTCGCCCGCCACCTTGAGGAAGCAGGGCACGAGGATGAGGCGCACGAGCGTGGCGTCGAGGACCACCGCGACCGCCAGCCCCAGGCCGATGCTCTTGGTGGCGACGACGCGGCCGATCATGAAGGCCGTGAAGACGATGAACATGATGATCGCCGCCGACGTGATGATGCGCGCCGTGTGGCCGACCGCCCGCACGACCGCCTCGTCGTTGCTGGCGCCCGCGAGGTACTCCTCCTGCACGCGCGAGAGCAGGAAAATCTCGTAGTCCATGCTCAAGCCGAACATCACCGCGAAGAGCAGCACCGGCAGCGAGGCGTCGAGTACGCCCACGTCCTGTGGGATGCCCAGCGGCCCGGCCAGGACACCACCCTGCACGATGAGGGTGACGACCCCGGCCGCCGCGCCCACCGTCAGGGCGTTGGCGAGCAGGCTCTTGAGGGGGATGAGCAGGCTGCGGAAGGCCAGCAGCAGCAGCACGAAGGTGCCCGCGAACACGGCCGCGACGATGGTCGGCAGCGTGTCGGTGATGGCCGCGCTGAACTCGCGCCCGCCGACCGGCGCTCCGCCCAGCAGGTAGCGGTAGCCGCTGGCGTCGAGTACCCCGCGCAGCCGGGCCTCGAAGGCGTCCACCCGGTCGGCACGCAGGTCGGTCGTGGGGATGACGGTCAGGCGCAGCAGCGTGCGGTCGGCGCTGAACGAGCGGCGGTTCAGGGCGCTCACGGCCCCCAGGGCGTCGGTGCCGCTTCCGGCCGCTGCCAGATCGGCCGGGGTCAGGAAGGGACTCAGGACGCCGCGCACGCCGCTCAGGGCCCGGAGCTGTTCGGTGACGGCCTGGAAGCGGGCGCGGTCCTGCGCGCCGTAGCGCCGGCCCTCCAGGTCCAGCACGACCTCGAACTGGCTCAGCAGCCCGCCCGCCCCGAGCGCGCGCACGTCCTGGAGGGCGTCGCGGCTCTCGACGCCGGGCGCCAGCCCCCAGGCCCCCGCGTAGCCGGTCCGCATCTGGAGGGCGGGGGCCGCGAGCACCAGCAGCAGCCCCGTGCCCAGCACCAGCCCGACCCAGGGCCGAGCGGTGACGCGCCGGGCGAAGGCGGTCCAGCCGGCCGAGGCCGCGCCGCTCTGCGCCCAGGTCTGGGCCCAGTTCAGGCGCAGGCGCCGGGGGCTGTTGACCCGCTCGCCCAGCAGCGCCAGCAGGGCGGGCAGCACGGTCACGCTCGCCAGCACCGTGAGCAGCACGGCCAGCACCCCCCCGATGCCGATGCTGCGCACGAAGGTCAGCGGCGGCACGATGAGGCCCGCCATCGCCACCGCGACCGTCAGGCCGCTGAAGGCCACGCTGCGCCCCGCCGTGCGCACGGTGCGCGCCGCCGCCGCGCGCGAATCGCCGTCGCGGGTCAGCTCCTCGCGGAAGCGGTTGACCGTGAGCAGGGCGTAGTCGATGCCCGCCCCCAGGCCCAGCATGGTGATCACACTCTGGGCGAAGGTACTGACCTCCATCACGCGGGTCAGGCCGTACAGCCCGGCCATCGCCACGGTGACGCTCAGGACGCTGGTCACCAGGGGCAGCCCGGCGGCCACCAGCGCCCCGAACACGAGCAGCAGCACCAGCCCGGTCAGCGGCAGGGCGGCGAACTCGCTGCGCTTGGTGTCGGCCTCGGCGTAGGTCGTGAAGTCGTCGGCGACGGCCTGCCCGCCGGTCACGCGCACGTCCAGCGCCGCCGACTCGGCCGAGCGCGCGTAGGCCCGAATCCGCGCCAGGGTCTCGGTCGCGCCGTCCAGCAGCGGAATCTGGGCGATGGTCAGGGCCAGGGTACCGTCCGCATTCCGGGTGGGCACGGCCGCGCCGGCCCCGGCAGCCGTATCGGCGGCCAGCACGCGGGTCACGCCCGGCACCGCCTCCAGCCCCCGTACGAAACGGTCGTAGGCCGCGCGGCCCTGCGCGGTGGTCAGCGGCGGGCTGCTGCGCGTGACGAGCACGGCCGTGTTCGTATCGCGCTCGCCGAAGCGGTCTTGCAGCAGGGCGGTGACCCGCGCGCTCTCCGAATTGACGAGGCGACCGGGGTCGGCACTCAGGGCCGGGGGCGCGCGCAGGGCGAAGGGCAGGCTGGCGAGCGCGGCCAGCACCCACACGAGCAGCACCAGCCAGGGCCGGCGCGAGACGAGGTTGGCGAACAGGGACACGCCCGCGACTCTAGCGGGGAAGGGAGGACGGGGTCTTACGGCAGGTGCTGGCCGGACCCCTCCCCCCACATCCTCCTGACAGCCTTACAGCCAGCGCTCCAGCCAGCCGAGGTATTCCTCCAGGCGCTTGAGCCGCCGGTCCGGGCGCCCCGAGCGCGACAGTTCGTGGTCCTCGCCGGGAAAGCGCACGAAGCGGGTCGGCACGCCGTTCAGGGTCAGGGCCGCGTACCACTGCTCGGCCTGCTCGACCGGGCAGCGGTGGTCGAGGACCGAGTGGACGATGAGGGTGGGCGTCGTGACGTTCTCGACGTATTGCAGCGGCGAGAGGTCCCAGAGTCTGGCGGCGTCGGCGCGGCGGGCGAAATTCAGGCCCAGCTCGTCCACCCAGAAGCGCAGCCCGATGTCGGAGGTACCCCCGAAGGAGATCAGGTTGCAGATGCTGCGGTCGGTGATGGCGGCCTGGAAGCGGTCCGTGTGCGCGGTGATCCAGTTCGTCATGAAGCCGCCGTAGCTGCCCCCCATGACGGCGGTCCTGGCCGGGTCCAGGGCCGGCACCGTCTCCAGGCAGCGGTCGAAGAAGGCCAGCAGGTCGTCCTGGTCCACCGTGCCCCAGCGGCCGTGGATGGCGTCCACCCAGGCCTGCCCGTAGCCGACGCTGCCGCGCGGGTTGCTGTAGCACACGCCGTAGCCCCGCGCCGCGAGCAGCTGGAACTCGTGCGTGAAACCGTAACCGTAGTCGGTGTGCGGCCCGCCGTGGATATTCAGCAGGGCGGGCACCTGTTGCCCCTCGGCCAGCTCGCCGGGCAGCAGCACCCAGCCCTCGCCCTCGCCCAGTTCGTTCGTGAAAGTCACGCGCTGGGGGGAAAGGGCCGCGAAGGGCAGGTCGGCGTTGAGGTCGGTCACGGGCATCCCGTTCAGCTCCACCTCGGGGAAGCGGGTGGCCGACTCGCGGATGAGGGCCACGCCGCCCGAGGACGCCGTGAAGGCCGAGATCACGCCCTGGGGGTCGTGGTCGTGCGCGTGGACCTGCCCCCCCACCGTCGCTGTGAACAGGCCCACGCTGCCGCGCACCGTGCTCGTGAACAGCAGCGTGTCGCCGTCGAGCCATACCGGCTTCTCGGGCAGGGCGCCCACGTGGCAGTCGCCGCCCACCGCGCCGCCGACCGGGTGGTCGTGGCCCTCGTCGAGCCGCGTGACCTCGTTTCCGGGCCCGATCAGGTACAGGTGCACGTTCTCGGTGTTGCCCTTGCCGCTCGGGCGGCCCACCACCGCGAAGCGTTCGCCGTCCGGGTGCGGAATGACCGTCTGGAGGGCGGCGTCCCAGGCCGTGAGCTGCGTGACGCGGCCCTCCAGGTCCAGGCGGTAGACCTCGTTGCGCCACTCGTAGGCGGCGCGCTCGTCGGTGCTCGACACGAACAGCACCCCGCCCGAGTCGGGCAGCCAGGCGTAGGCTCCCGGCTCGATTTCGGGCGCGTGCCACTCGCTCAGCTCGCCGGTCGCCAGTTCGTAGCGCCACAGCCGCGCGGGCGATTCGGGCAGCCAGTCGCGGCCGTTGAAGCGGTAGCGCGGGCGGGTGATGACGCGGGCCTCGCCGCGCTCGTCACGCTTGTCCTGCTCGTCGCCGCCACTGAAAAAGGCGATGAAGCGCCCGTCCGGGCTCCACTGCACGTTCTGCACACCCTGAAGGAAATGCGTGACCCGCCGCGCCTCACCCCCGGCGAGCGGTAGGAGCATCAGCGCGCCCTTGACCTCGCCCGCCGTGCGCACGAAGGCCAGCGTCTGCCCGTCGGGCGACCAGCGCGGCGAGCTGTCGCCCCGGCCCGCTTCGCCGTGCGTGAGCGGCCGCGCCTCGCCCCCGGCCCCGGCCAGCCACAGGTGCGAGCGGTAGCGCGGCCGGGCGAAATCGGCGTCGGGCTTACGCGGCTCCTCCTCCTCGACCCGCGAGAGGACGTAGGCGACCTGCCGCCCGTCCGGGCTGAGCTGCGGGTCGGACGGAAAACGCAGGGCCAGCAGCGAGTCGGGACCGGGCCGGGGGCCGTCCTTCTGAGCAGTGGAAGTCATGTGCCCCAGTCAAGCACGGCGCAGGCCCCGAGACAGCGTCCAGGCGCTGACCCGCCGTCCAGCACGCGGAAGTTAAATCCCGGCTCAATGCCGATGGAGACTTCTCTCCCATTCCTCGCATCTCCGAAGCTTACGCTGGTCTTACCAAGTTTTCCTGGTCCGTCCCGGGTCGGAGTCCGCTCCGTGCCGGTGCATGCACAATCCGTCGGGTGTCCCTGCGGGGCCACTCCAACGCTTCGTCCCCTCGTTCCGCCTTCTTTCTCTCCCAACAGGAGGTCTGTCATGCAAGAACTGTCCTGCACCTGGGTTCCCGGCACCATCGACGTCGTGCGGCTGCGCCTGGGCACACGCAATATCGAACTGACCAGCACCCGCCTGGGCCGCATCTTCGGCTCGCAGGCCCTCAACGACCTGTACCTCAAGGGCCGCGTGGTCCTGCGCGCCAACCCCCAGCAGATCGACCTGCTGGCCTGAGCTTCCCCTCGCCACGTCTCGTCTGCCGCCGCCGGGCCCGCCCTGGCGGCGGCGTCTCATGGCCCCTGGGGGTAGCATGCGCGGCATGACTGCCGACTCTGCCCGGCCCGACCTCGCGGCCATGCTGCGCGACCTGCGCGCCCTGGTCGAGATCGAGTCGCCCTCGACCGACCCCGTGGCCATCTCGCGCGTGATGGGCGTGGCCGAACACTGGGCGCGCGACCTCGGGGCCGTGACGCACGCCCTGCCCGGCGGCACGCGGGTCTTCGACTTCGGGGTGGGCGAGGGACCGTATCTGCTGGCCCTGACCCACGCCGATACCGTGTGGCCGCACGGCACGCTGGAGACCATGCCCTGGCGCCAGGAGGACGAGCGGCTGTACGGCCCCGGCACCTACGACATGAAGGCGGGCATCGTGGGCCTGTTCCACGCCCTGCGGGCGCTGGGCGGCGCGTGGCCGGAAGGCGGCCTGCGCATCCTGATCTCGCCCGACGAGGAGACGGGCAGCGACAGCAGCCGCCTTCATATCGAGGCGGCGGCCCGGCGGGCGCGCGCCGTGCTGGTGGTCGAGCCGCCAGTGGCCGACAGCCATAACCTCAAGACCGGGCGCAAGGGGACGGGCGACTTCACGCTGCACCTGCGCGGGGTGTCCAGCCATGCGGGCAACCGCCCGACCGACGGCGCGAGTGCCGTGACGGCCGCCGCCGAGGCCGTGCTGGCGGTGCAGGCCCTCGCCCGCCCCGAGGTGGGCACCACGGTCAGCGCCGGGCGCATCGCGGGCGGGGGGGCTGTGAACGTGATTCCGGCCGAGTGCCGCGTGGACTTCGACCTGCGCGTCTCGACCCTGGCCGAGGCCGAGCGCGTCACGGCGGCCATCCAGGCCTGGCGGCCGAGCGACCCGCGCGTCACCGTGGAAGTCACGGGCGGCCTGAACCGCCCCCCCTTCGAGCAGGGCCCCGACACCCTCGCCCTGTTCGGGCAGGCGCGGGCGCTGGCCGCCGAGCTGGGCTTCGAGATCGGGCACGAGGTCGTGGGGGGCGGCAGCGACGGCAACTTCACGGCGCCCCTCGCGCCGACCCTCGACGGCCTGGGCGCGCCGGGTGACGGCGCCCACGCCGCGCACGAGCATGTGCGGCTCGACCGCTGGCCCGACCACGTGCGGCTGCTGACGCGGCTGCTCCAGACGCTCTGACTTCCCCCACCGGAGGCCCCGCCCCTATGTTCAACCTGTTTCGCCGCCCCGCGCCCAACCTCTACGTCAAGCAGGACGACCCGCAGACCTACCGCGTGAGGGTCCGCACCCGTGCCCACGGCGAGGTGGTCGAGTTCCGCTTCACCAAGGGGGCCCATATCGGCATCGACGACGACGGCAACCACATGTTCCGCAAGCCGGTGGTTTCGCCGCAGCACTTCGACCGGGGCGAGCTGCTCGTGCAGTTCGACAAGAAGTACAACGTGACCGGCGTGAGCGGCGAGGGCGTGGACTTCGTGCCCATGAGCGAGTGGGAAGACTGAGCCCCCTTCGCGGGGTTTCTCAGTCCTCCAGCATCTGTGCCCAGCCGGCCGGGTCCTCGCCTACCGTCAGGACCTTGCCGGCGCGCACCAGCGGCAGCTTCAGCAGTTCGGGCGTCTCGATGATGCGGGCAATGACGCTTTCCTCGGTGGTGCGCAGGTAGGCCAGGTTGCTGCGCTCGTAGGCCTTGCCCTCCAGGTCAAGCAGGGCGTTCAGGCCGAACTTCTGCACGAAGCGGGTCAGCTCTCCCTTGGCGATGGGCCGCTCGTTCAGGTCCACGAAATGGATCTTGACGCGGCGCTCCTTGAAAAACCGCTCGGCGGCGCGCGTTTCCTTGCTCTTTTTCGTTCCGAAGACCTGGGGCTGCACCTCTGCCATACCCCGGATTCTATAGGCCACCTGGCGCGTGTCCCTGCCCCTACGCCCCTCTAGACTCGGCCCATGACCCCGGGCCGGATGCATGAGGGCGAGCAGGAGACGAGCAGCGACCTCGTGCGCCGCCTGCTCGCCGCGCAGTTTCCGCAGTGGACCGGCGAGGCGGTGCGCCCCCTGACCTCCTGGGGCACCGACCACGCCCTGTACCGGGTGGGAGACGGCCTGCTGGCCCGCTTGCCCCGCATCGGCTGGGCGGTGGGGCAGGTGGAACGCGACCTGACGTGGCTGCCCCGGCTGACCCCAGCTCTGCCGCTGGAGACGCCGCAGCCGCTCGCGCTGGGCGGCCCCGGCGAGGGCTATCCCTGGCCCTGGGGTATCTACCGCTGGCTGCCGGGCAAGACGGCGACCCTGGCCGGCGTGCAGGGCGACGTGACCCTGGCCGGGGGGCTCGCGGCCTTCGTGCTGGCTCTGCGTGCCACTGACCTGGCCGGACTGCCCCGCGCCGAGGCCCCCGAACGGACGCTGCCGGACCTCGGCCCCCCTGTGCGCCGCGCCCTGGCGCAGTCGGCCGACCTCCTGCCGCCCGAGACCTGGCGCCGGGCCGCCGAGGTCTGGGAACGGGCACAGGCGCTGCCAGGCTGGAGCGCCACTCCGGTTGTGGTCCACGGCGACCTGCACGCCAACAACCTGCTGCTGCGGGAGGGCCGGCTGGCCGCCGTACTGGACTTCGGCCTGCGGCTCGACGACCCGGCGGTGGACCTCATGCCCGCCTGGAACACTTTCGGCGAGCAGGCGCGGGCAGCCTACCTGCGCGCCCTGGCCCCCGACGACGCGACTCGGGCGCGGGGCCGCGCGCTGGCGCTCGCCAAGGCGCTGCTGGCCCTGCCGTACTACTGGCGCACCAACCCCGAGATTGTGGAGCGCGCCCTCTTCACGCTCGGTCAGGTGACGGCCGAGCACCCCTAGGCCACCCGGCCGATGTGTCTGCCGCGCCGCCTCCCCTACCCTGGGGGCACGATGATCAAGAACATCAAGTAAAGACACACGGTCGCGTCAGCCCCGAAGTTTTAGAATAGGGGCAATGACAGAGGCGTGTCTTCCCTCTCCGCGCGGACACGGTTCCGGGCGGGCTGGACGGCGTGCCGAGTGCTCTCTACCCTGCGACACCCTCCCCTTCAAAGGAAGTGAAGTTCTATAGATAAAGTGCATGGCAACCTTTCGGGCCTGCGCCCGGCCCAGCTCAAGTCGCTGGGTAACCTGTACCGCCGCCGCATCGAGCCCGGCCGCGTCGGCTCGCCGGAGCTGGCGCGCAACCTCGCCGAACTGTCGAACGACGTACGGCGCGAGGTCAGTGTCCTGATCGACCGCCGGGGCCGCGTGATCTCGGTCAGCGTGGCCGACGCCAAGGCCGCCGAACTGCCCGAGGTGCGCCAGGGCGAGAACCGGCTGGCGGGCTTCCACCTGCTGCACGCCCACCCGCGCGGCGGTGCGCTGAGCAAGGGCGACCTCTCGACCCTGTTCCTCAAGCGTCTGGACGCCGTGTCGGCCATCGAGGTGCGCAACGAGGGCCAGCCCGGCCTCGTGCACACGGCGCACCTGACCCCACCCGGCACGGTCGGCGAGGAAGAAGACTGGCGCATCCTGCCGCCCGTGCCCGCCTTCCAGATCGACGAGTTCGACCTGGGCGCGCAGGTCTCGGCGCTCGAGGAGGAAATCGCCCGCGCCGCGAGCACCCGCGAGGCCAAGAAGGACCGCGAGCGCGCGCTGCTGGTCCAGATCGACCAGGGCGAATTCGACGCCGAGGAGCGCCTGGAGGAACTGGGCGAACTGGCCCGCACCGCCGGGGCCGAGGTCGTCTACAAGGAACTCATCTACCGCCGCAACCTCAAGCCCGGCACGCTGGTCGGGGCGGGCAAGCTCGAAGAACTCACCGGCCGCGCCTACCACCTCGACGCCGACCTGCTCATCTTCGGGCAGGAACTCGGGCCGGCCCAGGCGCGCGAGATCGAGGCGGCCACCGGCCTCAAGGTCATCGACCGCACGCAGCTCATCCTGGACATCTTCGCGCTGCACGCGCAGGGCGTCGAGTCGCGCCTGCAGGTCGAGTTGGCGCAGCTGCGCTACATGAAACCCCGGCTGCTGGGCGCGGGCGCGGCCCTGTCGCGCATCGGGGGCGGCGGGGGCAGTGCGGGCGGCGGGGCCATCGGCACGCGCGGCCCCGGCGAAACCAAGCTGGAGCTCGACCGCCGCCGCATCAACGACCGCCTCGCCTTCCTGGAAAAGCAACTGGAGGGCGTGGCCCAGCGCCGCGAGGAACGCCGCAAGAGCCGCGAGCGCAACGACGTGCCGGTCGTCTCCATCGTGGGGTACACCAACGCGGGCAAGTCCACGCTGCTCAACGCCTTCACCCACGCCGCCGAGGAACCCCGGCGCGTGCTGGCCGAGAACAAGCTGTTCGCCACGCTGCGCCCCACCAGCCGCCAGGGCTACCTGGAGGGCATCGGGCCGGTCGTGCTGACCGACACCGTGGGCTTCATCCGCGACCTGCCCAAGGACCTCACGCGGGCCTTCCGCTCGACGCTGGAGGAGATCGGGGACGCCGACGTGCTGCTGCATGTGGTGGACGCCGCCGGCCCCGGCGCCGACACGCGCCTGGACGCCGTGAACCGCATTCTGGAGGAGCTGGGCTTCGTGGACATGCCCACCGTCGTCGCGCTGAACAAGGCCGACGCCGCCGACCCGGAGACGCTGGCCCGCGAACGCGAGCGCACCGAGGGCATTCCGGTCAGTGCCCTGCGCAACATCGGCCTGGCCGACCTGAAAGAAGCCCTGGCCGACGCCATCGGGCAGGTGCAGCGCCAGGAACTCGCCCGGCAGGAAGAGGTGCGCGCACTCGCCGCCGAGTGGCACTGACCCCGGTCAGACGATAAGAGGGGAGCATAGGCCTCCCCTCTTTCTTTGCCTCACCGGGCGCGGCTCAGCCCTGTACCCCTCCGGCACGGGTCACGGCACGCCGCATCGCCGCTTCCGGGTCTTCCACGACCCGGCCGTGGCCGGGCACGAGCCGCGTGGGGTGCAGGTCGGCCAGCGCCTGGGCACTGTGCAGGGCGGTGGGCGCGTGCCAGGTGGCGAAGGCGGTCAGCGGAAACAGCCCCCGGCGGTCACTGCATACCCGGACGCCCGCCACGGTCTGAAAGGCGTCGCCGCACAGCAGGGTGCCGTCGCGCGTGTCCAGCAGCGCGGCGTGCCCCGGCGTGTGGCCCGGCGCCGGCACGACCCGCAGGTGCCCGACCCGGTCGGTGCCGTCCAGGCGCAGCAGCCGGGTGGGCGCCGTCTTCGCGCCGCGTAGCCCGCCCCGCAGCGGCGTCTGCGGTTCCCCGGGGTCGAGGCCCAGGTCGCCGCGCAGCAGCCGGGCATCGCGCCCCGAGATCAGGACCTCGGCCTCCGGCAGCGCCGCGTGCAGGGCGTCCAGGCTGCCCACATGGTCGTCGTGGGCGTGGGTCAGCACGACGCGCCGGATGGGTGCGCCCAGATCGGCGGCGGCTTTCAGGAGGGCCGGGGCCGATCCCGGGATGCCGGTGTCCACGAGGGTGAAGCCGTCGTCCTCGCGTACCAGGGCGCTGTTCATGAGGCCGAGGCGGGTGAGCAGGTGCAGAAACTGGCCGTGCCGCGTGATTCGCATCAGGGTCTCCCTCAAGACGAAACTCGTTCGTCTTTATGGCGAACACCGTACGCCTTCAGATATATGAAGTCAAGACGTACAGTGTTCGCTATGCCTTACCCAGCCAAACTCACGCCCGATGCCATCGCCACGCAGGCCCGCGTTCTGCTGGAGGGGGGCGGCCCCGAGGCACTGAACATGCGGCCCCTGGCCGACGCACTGGGGGTGCGGCCCAGCAGTCTGTACCGCCACTACGCCGACCGCGCGGCCCTGCTCTCGGCCCTGACGGAGATCGCGGCGCGGGAACTGCGCGCGGCGATGGCCGGGGCGGCGGCCGGACTGAACCCGCAGGCCGGGCTGCTGGCGATGGCCGGGGCCTACCATGCCTACGCCCGCGCCCATCCCCACCTCTACGCGCTGCTGCTGGACCCGGCGCGGCCCTACGCCCCGGCCGGGCCCCTCAAGGACCTCTGGAATACCGTGCTGGAACAGGTCAGCGCCGTCACCGGACGGCCGGACGACACTGGGGCGACCGTCGCCGTCTGGGCCTTTCTCCACGGCCACACCCTGCTGTTCCTGGGCGGTCAGTTCGGGCCCAGTGGCGACCAGGGGGGGTTCCGGCGCGGCCTGGAGGCGCTGGTCCGCGGGCTGCTGACCGCCTGAACGGGCCGGCACCGCACAGGCGGTCGCCGGGGCTTTTTTCTCACCCAAATGTGACAGGCTGCCCGGCGATGCCGCGTTCCCGTCTCGCCTGGGCCTACCTGATCGGGGTCGTCCTGATCTGGGCGCTGGGCGAATGGGTGGGTGAGCGGACCGTCTACACGCTGCTGCTCGCATATACGCCGCCGCTGGTCTGGCTGCTGCCCGCTCCGCTCGTCCTGGCCTGGTGCCTGTGGCGCCGCCGCCGCCTGGGACCGGCGCTGCTGGGCGCGCTGCTGGCCGCCTGGGGCGCGGGACTGTTCCACTGGAATTTCCAGCGCGGCGGCGACCTGCGGGTGCTGACCTACAACGTGCGCAGCGGCACGCAGACCACCCCCGAGCGGCTGGCCGGGGCCATCAACGCGGCGGACGCCGACCTCGTCCTGCTTCAGGAAGCCAACTTCGCGCGGCCCGAATTCCACGCGCAGCTCGTGTCGCTGCTGCCCGGCTACAGCGTGACGCGCGCCGCCGAGGTCACGACCCTCAGCCGCCTGCCCCTTCAGGACGTGCAGCGCTACGACCTGCCCCTGAACCGCCGCGAGGTCCTGCTGACCCGCGTGAGCTGGCAGGGCGAGCCGCTGAATGTGGTCAACGCGCATCTGGGTACGGTCATGCTCTCCAGCCTGCTCTCGGGCGACCTGGAACGGGTGCGCCACACCCGCAACGCGCGCGCGGCCCAGGTCCAGGTGCTGCTGGACCTCGCGGCGCGCGCCCAGGGCCCGCTGCTGCTGGGCGGCGACCTGAACACCCCGCCGCGCGGACAGGTCTACCGGCAGCTGCGCGCCGCCTATGGGCCCGACGCCCATGGCCGCGCCGGACGGGGACCGGGCTGGACCTTTCCCAGCCTCAAACTGCGCATCGACCACCAGATGAGCCGCGAACTGCGCGCCGTGCGCACACGGGTCCTGCCGGACGCGGGCAGCGACCACCTGCCCCTGTTGGTGGAATACCGCTAGGACGGGGCCTTCTCCCGGCCCTCCCCTACTTCGGGGTCAGCGCCCCGATCATCGCCCAGGTGATCAGGGCCGCGACCAGCAGCCCCAGGGCCACGAACCAGCCGGGCGCCCGGCCCCCGTTCACCGCGTTGGCGGCGGTCCAGGCCAGGCGCAGGTTGACCAGCGCGAAGACCAGCAAAAAGGCGTCCAGGGCGTCTACGCTGCGGCCCCCGCCCAGCGCCAGGGGATAGGACACGGCCAGCGTCAGTCCGGCCAGCAGCAGCGCGACGAGCAGTTGCAGGGCGTAGGCGGGCACGCGCCGCGCCTCAGCCCAGCTCGTGGTATTGACCCCGGAAGTACAGCAGGGGATCGTCGTCGGTGTAGCGGCTGTACTCGACGTGGCCCAGCACCAGGGTGTGGTCGCCCGCCCCGATCAGGCGTTCCTTGCGGCATACGAGCTGCGCGACCGTCCCGCCGATCAGGGGCAGGCCCTCGTGCTCGAACCAGGGCACCTGCTCCTCCGGCCCCGGCTTGCCCGCGAAATGCGTGCTGAGATGGCGCTGGTTGGCTCCCAGGATATTGACCCCGAAATGCGTGACCGCATCGTCGCTCAGCAGCGAGAGCATGTGCGCGCGGTGGTCCACGCTGACCAGGATCAGCGGAGGCGTGAGGCTCACCGACACGAAGGCGTTGGCGGTCATGCCCCGGCGCTCGTCGCCGCTCCGGGCCGTGATGACGGTCACGCCGCTGGCGAAGCGCCCCAGCGTCTCGCGGAACTCGGTCGGCGTCAGGCTGGGGCCGGGCTGGCCCTCCTTGTGGGGGTCGGTCATGGCCGGAGTCTAGCGGCCCGGACCGGTCCCCCGCCCGCCTAGCGCCGCAGCGGGGCGACGTCGCGCGCGAGCAGGTCGGGCAGACGCGCCACGCCGCGCGCAGGCACGGTGTCGCTCCAGCGCTGGCCACTGACCCGGACCTCGGTCTTGCCGGCCGGCAGCGTCAGGAACCCGTAGTAGCCGCTTCCGTCGGTCAGGCCCGTGGCGACCAGCTTGCCGCCCTGCCAGGCCTCAACCACGCGCCCGCCGGGCTGCGCGGTCCCCACGACCCGGCCCATCAGGCCGCGCAGGCTGGGCGGTTCGGCCGTCCAGCGCAGCGGCGCGGCGAGCGGCTCGCCCTTGGCGCGCAGCGCGGTGCCCACGCTCTCCAGGCCCTGCGCGGTCGTCTGCTGGCCGGCGATGACGCCGGGGGTCGGGCTGCGGTAGGAGTAGCCCACCCAGCCCAGGCCGGCCCCCACGCTGCGCGACGCCTGCGCGGCCGTGACGGCCGGCGAGTTGAGGTACATGGCCGTGCCCACCGCCAGGGGGGCCAGCACGCCGTCGGCGCGGGTGCGCACGCTGGCCGCATAGCTGTTCCAGCCGTCGAACCACGCGCCCTGGTCGGCCACGCCGTCGCGCTTGTAGTTCATGGGCACGTTCAGGTCGATGAGGCCCTCGCGCACCCAGGTCGGCCAGTCCTGAAGCACGTCGGTGTAGGGCCGCGAGCGCCGGAAGGCCGAGGGGTCGGTGATGCGGGGGGCCGGGCCGTAGGTGATGGTCGCCGCGCTCATCCAGGCGGTCGGGCGCACGCTCTTGACCTCTAGGGCGATGCGGCGCACCAGGGCCGTGACCTGCTCGCGCTTCCAGGCCTGCCACGCGGGGTCGCCGGGAATGGGCGTCCCCTTCGCGCCGGTCTCGGCGGCGTAGCGCGCGACCGTCTTGGGATCGTAACCCCACGCGCCGCCGTCGGGATAGCGGATGCGGTCGAGCTGCACGCCGTCCACATCGTAGTTGCGCACCAGACTGGTGACGCTGTTGACCATGAAGTCGGCGGCCTCGGGAATCCCCGCGTCGAGCCAGCCGTCGCTGCCCTCCTGCCAGGTGCCGTCGGGGCGGCGGGCCAGCCAGGAGTTCTTGCCCGAATCCGGGCCGTGCGTGCGCATGACGTGCAGGGGGCTCGTGTTGGGCGCGGCGGTGTTGGCGACACCCGTCACGCTGGCCCAGGCGATGACCCGCAGGCCGCGCGCGTGCCCGAGCCGCACGGCGATGGCGAGCGGATCGAAGTTCTTTTCCAGGTCGGGGTCGGTCGCCAGCGGCAGCCCGCTCTTCATGCACAGGCAGTCGCCACGCCGGATGGCCTGCACGAACAGAGTATTCACGCCGAGCTTCACGGCCTCGTCCACCATCTGCGCCACCTGCGCGCGGGTCTTGAGGCCCGGGCCGAAGGCGTCCACCCACAGGCCACGCACGGTCACGGGGTCCGGGGCCGTGGGCGAGGTCGGCGCGGCCGGCTTAGGCGCGGCCGGCACCGGGGTCACGGGCACAGGAGTCACGGGCATAGGAGTCACGGGCACAGGAGTCACAGGCACGGGGGTGACCGGAACAGGCGTCGCAGGGACGGCCGGCACCGGCTCCGGGGCCACGGTGGGCGGCGTCACCGGAATGTCGGACGGGGAGGTCGCCGGCAGCGCCGTCCCCGAAGAGGACACCGGGCTGCCGGACGGCGCGGCGCTGCCACCGCTGCCCGTATCGGCCCCACCGCCGTCGCCCGGCACCGCAGGGTCGGCGGGGGCAGGGGCCGGCGTGGCCGAATCGGCCGGAGGCGTGGTGGCCGGGGGCGTCGTCACCGGGGCCGCGGCGTCCGGCGGCAGGGCCACCTGGGCAGGAGCCGGCAGCGCCAGCGCGAGGGTCAGGGCCAGAAGGAGAGCGCGGCGCGGCAGGGCGGGAGTCATACGTTAGGGTCCAGGCTAGCGCACCGGCATGAGGGCCACACGAAACGCGGCCCGTTCAGGCCTCGGCCGTGTCCTCGTCGCCGCCCGCCGGCTCCGCGACCTCGGCCTGCACGCGGCGGTTCTTGCCGATCTCGCGCACGCGGCCCGAAAAGCGGCCCTTGATGTCCTCGTACATGGGGTGCGCGCGGATATCGCCGGGGCGGGCAGGAGCCGCCGTCTGGGCCACGGTCTGTGGCTGGGCCGCAGGCTGCGGGGCCGGGCGGGGCGCGGGGCGCGGGGCCGACAGCTCGGCGAAGGGAGCGCCGCTCAGGTCAGGCACCCCGCTGCCGCCCTCGTCGTAGGCCACCGGACCGCCCAGGTCTCCCCAGTCGGGCTCCTCGGTGATCGGTTCGGCGAGGTACAGCTCGCGTTCGCGCGCAGCGTCGGCCGGCGGCATGCGGTCGCCGCCCTGGGCGTCGGCGGGGGCGGGCGGCCCATCGGCGACATGCTCCTCCTCCCAGGGCGCGGGGGCCGGACGGGGCAACGGGGCCGGGGCCACGTCGTCGGGACTGGGCGGAGGCACGCGGCCCTGCACGCCCGCCGGACGCGGCGGCGGCGTCTGGGCCGGGGCGGCGGCGCGCGGCGGGTCCATCGTCGCCACGCTGGCGGGCCGGGTGGCCGGGCGCGGCGGCGGCGTACCCGGCGCCCCCGAAACCGGGCCAGTGCTGGCCGGCGTCACCGCCGGAGCCGTTTCCAGCGGCTCGAAGCTCGGGCCCCGGCTGCTTCGGCGCGGCACCGGGTCGAAATCGGGAATCTCGGCGGCCGTTTGCGGCTGGGCGGCGCGGACCGGGGGCGTGCGGGGCGGCTCGGGTGGGGCGGGGCGCGGCACAGGAGCCGACCCCGCGCCCCCGCCTGGGCCGCCCCCGGCCCCCTGGCGGCGGCCCAGGCCCTCGGGGGCGATCAGCTCGAAGGTCACCGGCCCGAAGACGGCCCGCACCAGCCGCAGCACCTCGTCGAATTTGGTGGCGACCTGCTTGGCATGGAAGACGTTCTTCTCGTCGTAACTCAGGCTCACGTAGCCGGGTTCGGCGTGGCGGCGCGCAGGCTTGAGAAAGGCCCGGAGCTGCATGCTCGCCTGCCGCACCACGTCGTCCCAGTGGCCCTGGAGCGCGGCGGGCGCGGCAACCTGGGCCACCTCGGCCTCGGGCAGGGCGCGCGCGGCGGGCGACTCGCGGCGCGGCGCGGCCACGGGCGCGGCGGCCTGGGCCTGGGCAGCGGCGCGCGGGGTTTCCCGCAGCGTCGCCAGTTCCTTTTCCAGCCGGTTCAGGCGGGCGGCCAGGTCGGCGGGTAGGCCGGCCGCACTGGCCGGGGCGCTCGCGGCCGTCGCCGGTCCCTCGGTGGCGAGCAGGGCGTGGGTCAGGGCCAGTTCGAGGCTCAGGCCGTCGGCCGAGCGGGCAAAGCGCGAGACCTGTTCGTCGAGGGCTGCCTGCAACTTCAGCAGCCGGGGTACGTCCGCCCCTTCCAGCCGGGCCTCGCCGGCCTGGTCCGCCCCGCCGATGCCCAGTTCGGCGTGCAGGGCCATCCCGAAGGCCCCCACCAGCCCCTCGACCACCGTGCGCGCCGCGAAGCCGTCGCGGTAGAGCTGCGCCGCACCCTGGAGCGCCGTGCCCGCGTCGCCCAGCACGAGCGCCGAGGCGACCGCGCGCACCCGCTCGCCGGGGGGCAGGCCCAGCGCCTCCTCGACCGCCGCGCGCGTGACCGCCGTACCCGCCGCGAGCATCCGCTCCAGCAGGCTCTCGCCGTCGCGCATGGCCCCGTCGGCGAGGCGGCCGATGAGCGCCAGGGCGTCGGGGTCAGCCCGCAGACCCTCAGTCTGGGCCAGCCCCGCCAGCTTGCCGGCGATCTCCTCGGGCGTCAGGCGCCGGAAACGGTAATGCTGACAGCGCGAGAGGATCGTCGGAATGATCTTCTCGGGCTCGGTCGTCGCCAGAATGAAGATGACGTGGCCGGGCGGCTCCTCCAGCGTCTTGAGAAGGGCGTTGAAGGCCGCCCGCGACATCATGTGGGCCTCGTCGAGGATGTAGATCTTCTTGCCACCGCGCATGGCCGCCAACCCGACCTTCTCGCGGAGGTCGCGCACGTCGTCCACGCTGTTGTTGCTCGCCGCATCGATTTCCATCACGTCGGGGTGAGCGCCGGCCCGCACGGCCAGGCAGCTCTCGCACTCGCCGCAGGGCTTGGGACCCCCGCTCTGGCAGTTGGCCGTCATGGCGATGAGGCGCGCGGTGGTCGTCTTGCCCACGCCGCGCGGCCCCGAGAACAGGTAGGCGTGGCCCACCCGCCCCTGTTCGAGGGCGGCGCGCAGCACGTCCTTGACATGTTCCTGCCCGACCACGTCCTCCCAGCGGATGGGCCGGGCGCGCTGGTAGATGGCGCTCACAGGCGGTCCCCGGGGTGCGGGAGGCGGGAGGCCGGCCGCGAACAGGACCACCTGCGAAGAGGTGTTTTTTGTCCTGCCCACTGCCTTTTTCCCACAGGTCCCGTCATGCGGCCCAGTCTAGAGGCCCGGGCAAAGGCGCGCGGTGAGGCAGGTGGGGATGTGCCGGCGAAGGTCGCCCGCGCCTCCCCCTCTGCGCCCCCGGCTCAGTCGGCCGCCAGCAGCGAGAGCCCCAGCGCCGTGCCCAGGTCCACCTTGCGCTGGCGGGCGGGGCGCGGGCCCAGCCGGGCCTCGATGCCGCGCAGGTGGGCGTCCATCAGGGGCACCACGCCCTCCTCGTCGCCGCGTTCCAGGGCGCGCAGCAGCCCGGCGTGGTCCTGCTCGCGGCAGGTGTCGGGGGCCGAGCGGCCGTACAGCGCCAGCGCCAGCGAACTCTGCACGATCAGTTCGGCCAGGAAGGCGGTCAGGAGGGTGTTGCCGCCGATGCGCGCCACCGACAGGTGGAACTCGCCCGAGAGCCGGATGGCGCGGGGCGCGTCCCCGGCGGCCAATGCGGCGTGCTCCTGCGCCAGCGTCTCCCGCAGCGCCGCGAGGTCGCCGGCGGCCGCGCGCGTGCAGGCCAGGCGCGCCGTCTCGGCCTCGACCGTGCGCCGCGCATGAAAGATGTCGGCCACGTCGGCGGGCTCGGGGGCGTAGACGCGCGCGCCCGCGTTGCGCCGCAGCTCGACGTATTTCTTCTCGCCCAGGCGCAGCAGGACCCGGCGCACCGTCTCGCGGCTCACGCCGAAGAGCCCCGCGAGCTGGTGCTCGGGCAGGCGCGTGCCGGGCGGAAGCTGCTGCTCGCCCAGCGCCCGGATCAGACAGTCGTAGATGCTCTGGTCGTTCCACATACCGCGCCGACATTGTCCCACAGGGGGTCTTTCGGAGGCCTGATCAGGCCGATGGTTCACACCGGGCCATCTCGAACGCTTCGAGCTGAAGTTTTTTGCAATTTGTCTAAGTTTTTGCGAACGTTTTAAAATCTGCCCTTGAAATTGTGCACAATCTATCCTTACACTTTTTTCAGACGGCACGCCGGGAGCAGGCGGGCCAGCATTTCCCGGAGGGACGTATGAGCCACGGAGCCGGAGCCACCACCTTCGAACGCCGCCCCGAGTACAGCGACCGCCTCTACAACGAGGACCTCGCGCCGCTGCGGCCCCAGACCTGGAACTGGTACAACATCTTCGCCTTCTGGATGAGCGACGTGCACTCGGTCGGCGGCTACGTCTTCGCGGGGAGCCTCTTCGCGCTGGGCATCGGCCCGCTGCCGGTGCTGATCTCGCTGCTGGCCGGCATATTGATCGTGAACCTGTTCGCCAATCTGGTCGCCAAACCCAGCCAGATGACCGGCGTGCCCTACCCCGTCATCAGCCGCCTGTCTTTCGGGGTGCTGGGGGCCAACGTGCCCGCCATCATCCGGGGGCTGATCGCGGTCGCGTGGTACGGCATCCAGACCTATCTGGCGTCCTCGGCGCTGGTGCTCGTGCTGCTGCGCTTCTTTCCCGACCTTCAGCCGCTGGCGCAGAACAGTTTCCTGGGCCTCTCGACGCTGGGCTGGGCGGGCTTCCTGACCATGTGGGTATTGCAGGCCGTCGTGTTCTGGTTCGGCATGAACGCCATCAAGAAATTCATCGACTTCGCCGGCCCAGCCGTGTACGTCGTGATGTTCGCGCTGGCCGCCTACATCTTCATCCGCGCCGGGGGCAAGGTGAACCTGAATCTGGGCGAGGTGAAATACACCGGGGCGGCCGTGCTGTTCCCGATGCTCACGGCGGTCGCCCTGGTGGTGTCGTACTTCAGCGGCCCCATGCTGAACTTCGGGGACTTCTCGCGCTACGGCCAGAACTTCGCGGCGGTCAAGCGCGGCAACTTCTGGGGCCTGCCGGTCAACTTCCTGCTGTTCAGTCTGGTGACGGTGATCACGACCTCGGGCACGCTGCCGGTCTTCGGCAAGCTCATCACGGATCCCATCGAGACGGTCGCCCTCATCGACAACTCGTTCGCGGTGGTGCTGGGGGCCTTCACCTTCGTCACGGCGACCATCGGCATCAACATCGTCGCCAACTTCGTCTCGCCCGCCTTCGACTTCTCCAACGTGGCGCCCAAGCACATCTCCTGGCGCACCGGGGGCTTCATCGCGGCCGCAGCGTCGGTGTTCATCACGCCCTGGAACCTGTTCAACAACCCCGGCGTCATCCACCTGACCCTGGATACGCTCGCCGCCTTCATCGGGCCGCTGTTCGGCATCCTGCTCGTGGACTTCTACCTCGTCAAGCGCCAGCAGATCGACCTCGACAGCCTGTACGTGGCCGGGCCACAGAGCCGCTACTGGTACCAGGGCGGCTGGAACCTCTCGGCGGTGTGGGCGCTCGTGCCGGCCGTGCTCATGGGCCTCGCCATCAACTTCGTCCCGGCGCTCAAGGGCCTGGCGAACTTCGCGTGGTTCACGGGCGTGCTGCTGGGCGGCGTCTTCTACTACGCCCTGAGCGCCCGCGAGCGCCTCGCCAACCTGGGCGGCGCGCCGATCACCCCAGCCGTGGGCGACTGAATACGGCACCGTCGTGGCGGCGCGGGCATAAGCTCCCGCGTCGCCCTTTTCTGCCTACTGTGGAGGCGCGATGTTAATGGAGACGCAGTGTTGAAGGAGACGCAGTGCTGGACCTGAAGATCGAAGGGGCGCGGGTGGCCCTCCCCGGCGGCCTGCAGGAGGCGGTAGTGGGGGTGGAGGGCGGCCAGATCGTGGCCGTGGAGGCGCAGCTGGGGGCCGCGAAACGCACCGTGGACGCGCGCGGCCTGCTGCTGCTGCCCGGGGTGGTGGACCCTCATGTCCATTTCAGTGAGCCGGGGCGCGGCCACTGGGAGGGCTGGGCGCACGGCAGCCGCGCCGCCGCCGCCGGGGGCGTGACCACCGTGGTCGAGATGCCCCTGAACGCCATTCCGGCGACCGTGGACGTGGACGCCCTGCGCCTGAAGGTCGCGGCGGCGAGCGCCGGGTCGCGGGTGGACTACGCGCTGTGGGGCGGCCTGATGGACGACAACCGCGCCGAGCTGCCGGGGCTGCACGCGGCCGGGGTGTGCGGCTTCAAGGCCTTCATGCTGGAAATCGACGACGGCAGCTTCCGGCACGCGCCCGACCATGTCCTGTACTCCGGCATGGGCACGCTGGCGGGGCTGGGGGCACGCCTGGCGGTCCACGCCGAGAACAGCGCCCTGATCCACGGCCTGTCGCGCGACCTGCGGGCGCGGGGCCGCCATGACCCGGCGGCGTGGCTCGAAGCCCACCCGCCCGTCTCCGAGCTGGAAGCGGTCCAGCGGGCACTGCTGTTCGCGCGCGACACCGGCTGCGCGCTGCACCTCGTCCACCTCAGCCTGCCCGAGTCGCTGGCCGCAGCGGCGGCGGCCCGGGCGGCGGGTCAGGACGTGACCACCGAGGTCTGTGCCCACCACCTGACCCTGACCGACGGGGACTTCCTGCGGCTGGGCGCGGTCGCCAAGTGTGCGCCGCCGCTGCGCGACCCCGGGCGGGTCGAGGGGCTGTGGGCGGCGGTGCAGGCCGGCACGGTGGACTGCCTCGCCAGCGACCACTCGCCCGCGCCAATGGCCGACAAGGCCGGCGACGACATCTGGCGGGCCTGGGGGGGCATCAACGGCCTCCAGCTCACGCTGCCGCTGCTGCTCGACGAGGGCACGCGCCGGGGCGTGGACGTGGCCCGGCTGTCGCGCCTGCTCTCGGGCAACCCGGCCCGGCTCGCGGGGCTGGGGGACCGCAAGGGCCGGGTCGCGCCGGGCTTCGACGCCGACCTCGTGCTCGTGCGCCCGGACGCGCCCTGGACCCTGCGCGCCGATCATCTGCACTCGCGTCATCCCTGGTCGCCCTTTCTGGGCCGCCGGTTCTCACACCGCGTCGAGACGGTCTGGCGGCGCGGCGAGCGGCTGGTGGAGGGCGGGAACCTCCTGCCCGGCGTGGCCGGCGGCCTGTGGCAGCGGCCCGGACAGCCGGCCGGGACGCCCATCGCCTGAGCGCGGCGCGCTGGAACATCCATCCTTGCGGGGCGTCCCGCCGCCGGCCATCCGGACCCGCCACTCTGCACCTGTGCACCCCCCAGGATCACCCGCCGACCCGTACACTCGGCGGGTGAAAGCTCTGGCGTTTTATTCAGTTTTGACCTATACTTCCTTGAGGTTGTTATGCTTCTAGCAGAAATCATCAGCGTAGGCACGGAACTGCTGTTCGGCGAGATCGTCGACAGCAACGCCGCCTTTCTGGCCCGCGAACTGGGGGCCCGGGGCGTCAACCTGCACCGCAAGACGGTCCTGGGGGACAACCTCGGCCGCGTGACGGACGCCGTGCGGCTGGCCCTGTCGCGCGCCGACCTCGTGCTGGTGGGCGGGGGCCTGGGACCGACCGACGACGACCTCAGCCGCGAGGCCATCGCCGCCGCGCTGGGCGAGACGCCCGCCGAGGACCCCGGGCTGATCGCGTGGCTCGAGGGCCTGTATTCCGCGCGCGGCCGCGTCATGCCGCAGATCAACCGCAAGCAGGCCTGGCTCATTCCCTCGGCCGAGGCGCTGCCCAACCCGGTCGGCACCGCGCCGGGCTGGTTCGTGCGCCTGACGGGCGAGGGGGGCCGGCCGCAGTACGTGGTCGCCATGCCCGGCCCGCCCCGCGAGATGAACCAGATGTGGCGCGAGCAGGTCGTGCCCCGGCTGCCGCTGCCCGATCAGGCGCTGTACGCCGTGACCGTGCACACCCAGGGCCTCGGCGAGAGCGACGTGGCCGAGCGTCTGGGCGCCCTGACCCGCCAGGCCAACCCCAGCGTGGCGACCTATTTCCGCAAGACGGGCGTGGACGTCCGCGTGGCGGCGAGCGCCCCGAGCGAGGGCGAGGCCCGCGCGCTGGCCCAGCCGGTGCTCGAAGGCGTGCGCGCCGACCTGGCCCGCTGGACCTGGGGCGAGGACGACGACACCCTGGCCGGGGCCGTGGGCAAGCTGCTCGGGGGCCGCACCCTGGGGGTCATCGAGGCGGGGAGTGCGGGCATGCTCAGCACCCTGCTGGCCGACGAGGCGGGCTTTCACGACGCCGCCGTCACGACCGACCACGCCCGCCTGATCACCCTGGGCCTGACGCCGGTCACGCTGCGCGACGCCGGGCTGGTCAGCGAGGGGGCCGCCCGCGAGCTCGCCGCCGGGGCGCGCGAGCACCTCGCCTCCGACGTGGGCCTGAGCGTGGTCGTGAACACGCGCGGCGAGAACGCCGGGCAGGCCTTCGTGGCCGTGGATGTGGAAGGCCGCAGCAAGACCGCCCGCATCGACTGGGGCGGCGCCCCCGACCAGGTACGTGAGCGCGCCGCCGTCGCCGCCCTGGCACTGGCCTACCGCGCCCTGCGCCCGGCCGCCGAGGAATCCCTATGACTCCGGGAGGTCCAGCCGGCAAGGGGGGTTCCGTGAAGGTCCGCACTGGTCCCGGCAAGCCCGCCGCGCCCAAGGCCGCTCCTGGGAAGTCAGGAGCCGCAGCACCCGCGAAGTCGGCGGCCGGTCCAGCCGTCGCCAGTCGGCCCCGTCCGGCCCGGCCCGGCAGCCCGGCCCAGCCGGAGGACCGGACCCACACCCCCTCTACCGTCCGGCTGTTCTATGCCCTCAAGGTGCCGACCGAGGTCGCCGCGCCCCTCGCGCAGGTCCAGAGCCGGCTCAAGGGCAACTGGCGTTCGGTACGCGCCGACCAGATGCACGTGACCCTGGCCTACCTGCCGGCCGTACCGCCCGCGCGGGTGGGCGACCTCAATGCCCTGGGCCTGCGGCTGATGGGCGAGCGCGCGCCGATGGACCTGCGCCTGCGCGGCACCGGCTACTTTCCCAACGAGGGCAGCCCCCGCGTGTGGTTCGTGAAGGTCGAGGCCGACGGCCTGGACGAGCTGGCGGCCGACCTGCGCGCCGGCATCCAGGCGTTGGGGCTGGAGACCGACGACCTGAATTTCAAGGCGCACATCACCCTGGCGCGCAAGAAGGGCCCGGCCCCGCGCGTGCCGCCCCTCACCTTCGATCTGGGCTGGCAGGCCAGCGGCGCGGCGCTCATGCGCAGCATCCTCCGTAAGACCGGCCCGATCTACGAGACCGAGAGTTCTTTCCGCTTTCAGGGCAGCCGGAGCCGTCCCCGGCCCATCAGCCCCAGCGCACCCGACGACATTTCCGGCCAAGAGGCCCATCAGGAGACGCCATGAGCAAAGACGCCACCAAGGAAATCACTGCCCCCAGCGACGCCAAGGAACGCATGAAGGCCATCGAGACGGCCATGAGCCAGATCGAGAAGGCCTTCGGCAAGGGCAGCATCATGAAGCTCGGCGCCGAGAGCAAGCTCGACGTGCAGACCGTGAGCACCGGCAGCCTGAGCCTGGACCTCGCGCTGGGCGTGGGCGGCATCCCCAAGGGCCGCGTCACCGAGATCTACGGCCCCGAGTCGGGCGGCAAGACCACCCTGGCCCTGAGCATCGTCGCGCAGTCGCAGAAGGCGGGCGGCACCTGCGCCTTCATCGACGCCGAGCACGCGCTGGACCCCGTGTACGCCCGCGCCCTGGGCGTGAACACCGACGAACTGCTCGTGTCGCAGCCCGACAACGGCGAGCAGGCGCTCGAAATCATGGAGCTGCTCGTGCGCTCGGGCGCCATCGACGTGGTCGTGGTGGACTCGGTCGCCGCGCTGACCCCGCGCGCCGAAATCGAGGGCGAGATGGGCGACAGCCTCCCCGGCCTCCAGGCCCGCCTGATGTCGCAGGCCCTGCGCAAGCTCACCGCCATCCTGTCCAAGACCGGCACCGCCGCCATCTTCATCAACCAGGTGCGCGAGAAGATCGGCGTGATGTACGGCAACCCCGAAACCACGACCGGCGGGCGCGCGCTGAAGTTCTACGCCTCGGTGCGTCTGGACGTGCGCAAGATCGGCCAGCCCATCAAGGTCGGCAACGACGCCGTGGCGAACACCGTGAAGGTCAAGACCGTGAAGAACAAGGTCGCCGCGCCCTTCAAGGAAGTCGAACTGGCCCTGGTGTACGGCAAGGGCTTCGACCAGCTCAGCGACCTCGTGACGCTGGCGGCCGACATGGACATCATCAAGAAGTCGGGGTCCTTCTACAGCTACGGCGAGGAACGCATCGGCCAGGGCAAGGAAAAGGCCATCGCCTACATCTCCGAGCGCCCCGAGATGGAGCAGGAGATCCGCGCCCGCGTCCTGAGCGCCATCCGCACCGGCAACGCCCCGGAAGTGCCCAGCGTGCCCGCCCTGGCGGAGTAAGTCCGGGCGTTCCACTCCCACTTTCGGCGGATGCGCCGGCTTCTGCCGGCCCGCCATGCTGGGCGCGGTTCGGCAGCGGGTCTTCTCTCCGGTGTGGGAGTCATCGACACCCCGCTCCGAACCACCTCTATATAGACCACCCCCCCATCCGGGTGAAGATGGGGGGGTGTTGCTGATTGGTCAGGCTCAGCGGCGGGTCAGCGACCAGGCCCCCGGCAGCAGCAGGGCAGCCAGCCCCAGCTTGAGGGCGTCGCCCAGCACGAAGGGGGTAAGCCCCGCGTGCAGCAGCGCCTGCCCACGCAGGCCGGTCACGGCCCCCAGCCAGGGCAGCCCCAGCGCGTAGATGACGACGCTACCCACCAGCATGGCCAGGGCCGCGCCCCAGATGCGGCGGTCCAGCCCGAAGCGCTGCGCCAGAAAGCCCACGAGCGCGGCGGCCAGCGGATAGCTCAGCAGGTAGCCGCCGGTCGGCCCCAGGAACTTGGCGAACGAGCCGCTGCCACCCGCGAAGACCGGCAGGCCCGCCGCGCCCAGCGCGAGGTACAGCGCCAGCGCCGCGAAACCCCGTTTCCAGCCCAGCGCTGCGCCAACCAGCAGCACGCCCAGGGTCTGGAGCGTGACCGGCACAGGATGCAGGGGCACCTCGGCCTGCGCGAGCAGCGAGACGAAGGCCGCGCCGCCCGCGACGAGCAGGAGGTCGCGGGTCAGGCCCCGGGCGGGGGCCAGCGTGCGGGACAGGGTGGGATAGGTGGTCTGGGTCATGGGGAAACTCCTTGGGGATGAGAAGGCGAAAGCGCGCCGACAAGCTGCACGTCCCCGGCGCTGACGGTGTGCAGGATGCCGTCGGGGCTGCGGACGAGCAGGCTGCCGCTGGCGTCGAGGTCTTCGGCCACCCCGGCGACCGGGCCGCGCGGCGTGGCGACCTCGACCGGGCGGCCCAGGGTCAGGCTGGCCGCGCGCCAGGCGTCCAGCACGGTGCCGGGCGGCTGCGCCAGCCAATGTTCCAGCGCCGCGAGGGTGTCGCCCAGCAGCTCGGCGCGGGTCAGGCCGGGCCGCCACTCGTCCAGGCAGGCCGCGCCGGGCGGGGCCGCCGTGACGTTCACGCCGATGCCCAGCACCGCCCGGCGCGCTTCCTCGCCGCGCAGCTCGGCTTCCAGCAGGATGCCCGCCGCCTTGCGCCCGTCACGGGCCAGCAGGTCGTTGGGCCACTTCAGGCCCAGGGGCCGCCCCGGCATTCCTCGTGTGGCCGCCGCGTGCAGGGCGACCCCGGCCGCCAGCGGGGCCAGGGCCAGCTCGGCCAGCGACAGGTCGCGCCGCAGCAGCACGCTGAACACCAGCACCCCGCTGCGGGTGTCCCAGGCGCGGCCCCGGCGGCCCCGGCCCCCGGTCTGGCGCTCGGCCACGCACACCGCGCCGTGCGGGGCGGGGGCGTGCGCGTCGTCGGCCCAGGCGCGGATCTCGTCCTGGGTGCTGCCCACCGTCCCGGCGTAGCGCATCGCCCGCCCGAACTCGCCGCGCACCCCGACCAGGGCCGGCACCGGCGTGCCCGGCTCGAGGGCGTACCCGGCGCGCGAGATCCGCAGCGGCACGCCGCTCTGTTCCAGACGGTGGGCCAGGGTGCTGACCGTCACGCGGTTCACGCCCAGCAGGGCGCCCAGCGCCTCGCCCGACTGGGGCTGGTCACTGAGGAGGGGAAGCAGACGCTGGGGCATTCGGTTCTGTGTTTTACGGGAAAAGCCGAACGGAAGGCAACTGGACCGGGTCCAGAGATCGCGCGGCGGCCCCGTCCGGCACACCGTGAGCAGGATTCCGGCAAGCGTGGAGCGGGTTTGCTAGAGTGCGGCATTATGACGATGGTGCGGCAAACCAAGCAGCGCGCGGCGGTGATCGAGGTTCTGCGGACATCGCGCGCCCATCCCGACGCGGCCGGGGTTCACGCGGCCGTGCGCGAGCAACTGCCCAGCGTGAGCCTGGGAACGGTGTACCGCACCCTCGACGCCCTGGTCCGTGACGGCGTCCTGGTCACCATCGAGCGTGCCGGGCAGGCGACCCGCTACGACTACCGCCACGAGGGCGAGGAACACCACCACGCGGTGTGCCGGGGTTGCGGCGCGATCTTCGACGTGGAGGTCGGCGCGCTGCCCTACCTGCCCCGGGCCGCGCTGCCCAGCGGCTTTCAGGTGACCGACGTGCGCCTGGAGTTCATGGGCATCTGCCCCGGTTGCCTGGAGCGCCCGAGCAACTGACCTCCCTGCGCCGCGCCGGCAGCAGAGCAACCTGTCCCCCCAGCGCGGCGCTACGCTCGCAGGCATGACCGCGCCGCTTTCTCCTGTCCCCGAACCGCAGGCCTTTCCGGCCTACCGGCTGCGCGAGTTCCTGCCGGCCTTCTTGCTGGGCTGGGGCCTGGGCGCGCTCCTGACCTTCGGGGTGCGTGCCCTGGGCGACGCCCTGCTGACCACCCCCTGCGCGGGCCGCACGCTGCTCTCGCTGGCGATGCCGCTGCTGCTGGGGCCGGGCGGCCTGGGCTTCACGGCCCTGAGCTGGCGCCGCCCGCGCCGCGCCGCCCTGGGGCTGGGCCTGGTGGTCGCCTCGCTGATGCCGGCGCTGTACGTGGGCGCGCGCGACATCGGCGAGCTGCGCACGACCGGCTGCGCGGGCGGCTACGTGGTGCTGGCGACCCCGGGCACCCGCTCGGTGAGCACGCTGTCGCTGCGCGGCGGCGAGTCGCGTGAGCTGACCGGACGCATCGGCGGCTATACCCCCCAGACCCACCCCGGCACCTTCCGGCTCGCGGCCCAGAGCAGCACCCCCAGCGTGGTGGTCACGCTGCCGAAAGCGGCGGTACGGGCGGGCGAGGTCTTTCCGGTGCAGGTCACGGTCCTGAAGGGCGCGGCCATCAACACCTTCACGGCCGGCGTGCAGGCCACCCAGACGGCCCCGGACGGCCGGACGCTGGCCGCCGACGGCACGCTGGAAATCGACGTCCGGCCCTGAGCCGCGCGCCGGCCTCCATTCTTGACCCGGCCTTCAGAAACCCGCCAGCCTCACCGTTCGGCCGGTCCCGAGCGCGTATTCAGGGCGGCGGACGGCCCGCACCTGCCCCTGGACGGGCGCGCGGCGGGCCAGGGAGGGCGTTATGGGCAAGGTCTGGTTCATCACGGGAACGTCGCGGGGCTTCGGATACGAGTGGGCCGATGCGGCGCTGGAGCGGGGCGACCGTGTGGCGGCGACGGCCCGCGACGCGGCGAGCCTGCACGGGCTGGTCGAGAAGTACGGCGACGCGGTGCTGCCCCTCACGCTGGACGTGAACAGCCGCGAGGCGGCCTTCGCGGCCGTGCGGCAGGCCCACGACCATTTCGGTCGCCTGGACGTGATCGTGAACAACGCGGGGTACGGCCAGTTCGGGCTGATCGAGGAACTGAGCGAGGCCGAGGTCCGCGACCAGTTCGAGACGAACGTGTTCGGGGCGCTGTGGGTCACGCAGGCGGCGCTGCCCTTCCTGCGGGCGCAGGGCAGCGGCCACATCATCCAGGTGTCGAGCATCGGGGGCATCAGTGCCTTCGGGGGCATCGGCATCTACAACGCCTCCAAGTGGGCGCTGGAGGGCTTCAGCCAGGCGCTGGCGACCGAGGTGCGGCCCCTGGGCATCTCCGTGACCCTCATCGAGCCGGGCGGCTTCGACACCGACTGGGGCGGCAGCTCGGCCCGGCACGCGCAGCCGCTGGACGCCTATGCCGAGGTCCACGAGCAGATGCGCCAGGCCCGCGCGTCCCGCGTCGCGGCCCCCGGCGATCCGCAGGCCACGCGCGGGCCCATCCTCAAGATCGTGGACGCCGCCGAGCCGCCCCTGCGCGTGTTCTTCGGCGAAGCGCCGTTGGCCATTGCCACCCGCGACTACGAGAGCCGCCTCGCCCTGTGGCGCGAGTGGCAGCCCGTGGCCCTGGAAGCCCAGGGCGGCGCGAAGGCGGACTGACCCGCCCACTCTGCATACTTTCTCGCCCGGAATACAGGAGGCGCGGCCGTTTCCGCGTCTTCTCCTGCCATCCGGGGGCCCCCGACCTCCCCTGGTCACCGAACGCCAGGCCCGCGCCGTTCTGGCAGCGCATCTGCCAAGCGACCACAGATTATAGTCTGTAGATTATAAACATGTTAAGCTGACCGGATGACCTGGGAACAGACCGAACACTATCTCCGTGAGCAGATCCGGGCGCAGCCACGCGGATTCCAGACCGCGCTGGCCGAGCGCCTGGGCATCTCGCAGCCCGCCGTGGCGCAGTTCGTCGGGGGCGGAAAGAGCATCCCGACCTCGCACCTCTCGGCCATCCTCGACATGCTGGGCCTCGAACTGAGCGTGCAGCCCCGCAGTCCCCAGGGAGCGCGGCCGTGATGACCACCGAGATCGTGGCGATCATCACCCAGACCTTCCTGACGATGCTGGTGGTCATGGACCCCATCGGGCTGGCCCCCATCTTCATCGGGCTGGCCGGCAACCGGCCCGCCTTCGAGCGCCGCCGCATCGCCCTCAAGGCCTCGCTGGTGGCGGGCGGCATCATCCTGCTGTTCGGGCTGGTGGGCCGGGCCCTGCTCGAGCACCTGGGCATCAGCCTGAGCGCCTTCCGCATCGCGGGGGGCATCCTGCTGTTCATGATCGCGCTGGACATGGTCTTCGCGCGCCCCAGCGGCAGCAAGGAGACCCCCGAGGAGGAGCGCGAGGCCCAGGAACGCCAGGACATCAGCGTGTTCCCGCTGGCGATCCCGCTCATCGCCGGACCCGGCACGCTGGCGAGCATCATGATCCAGGCGAACACGGCGCACGGCAACCCGGTGCTGCTGCTGGCCGTGTTCGCCATGACAGGCGTCGTGCTGTGGCTGTGTTACCTCGCCCTGCGCCTGAGCGGCCAGATCGGGCGGGTCATCGGCGTGACCGGCGTGCATGTGGTCACGCGCGTGCTGGGCGTGCTGCTGGGCGCGCTGGCCGTGCAGTACATCGCCGACGGCACCCTGGAACTCATGCGCGGCGGCCTGCGCCCCGGCTGAGCCGGGCCTCTGCGGCCGCGTGCGGACCCGGCCGTCCCGCTTCCCTGTCCAGGCGCGGCGCTAAGCCACCTGGCGCAACATTTCCCTGATGACGGCGCTCTAGAATGGGGCATGAACACGGCCGGAACTGGAGGGGAAGAAGTCCACATACCGCGCGCGGCACCGGACCTGAACGCGCCGCGCGTCCTGGTGCTCAACGCGTCCTATGAACCGCTGCACGTCACGAGCGCCAAGCGGGCGATCACGCTGCTCCAGTACGGCGTGGCCGAGGTGCTGCAAAACAGCGCGGAGGTGGTCCGGTCGCCCAGCACCGTCCTGCCGATTCCCAGCGTCATCCGGCTGCGGCGCTACGTGCGCCGGCCGCGCGTGCATCCCGTGCCCTTCAACCGGCGCAACGTGCTGCGGCGCGACACCTTCACCTGCCAGTACTGCGGCAGCGCCGACGACCTCACGCTCGACCACGTCATGCCGCGTTCGCGCGGCGGGCGTCACGGCTGGGACAACGTGACCACCGCCTGCCGCGCCTGCAACCAGCGCAAGGGCAACCGCACCCCCGACGAGGCCGGGATGCCGCTGCGCACCCGCCCGCGCGCGCCGACCTTCGGGGTATATGCCCACGGACAGTTCGCGCACTGGCAACCCGTGTGGGCGCAGTACCTGGGCGGCCAGTAGGCGGAGGCGCGCCCCTAGACTGGGGCCATGAACCGCGAGCAGGCCTACGCCCTGATGCTGGACCATACGCCCTCCGAGTCGCTGCGGCGGCATATGCTGAACGTCGAGGCGGCGATGCGCGCCTATGCCCGCCACTGGGCCGGCCTCGGCGAGGCGGCGGACGAGGAGACCTACGCCGTCGCCGGGCTGCTGCACGACTTCGACTACGAGCTGCACCCGGACGAGCACCCGGCCTGGGGCGTGGCGTACCTGCGGGGGCACACCGACACGGCCCCCGAGGTCCTCGACGCGATCATGGGGCACGCGGCCTTCACGGGGACGCCGCGCACCACCCGGCTCTCGCAGACGCTGTTCGCCGTGGACGAGCTGACCGGGCTGGTGCAGGCCGCCGCCCTCGTGCGCCCCGACAAGGACGTGCGGCAGGTCGAGCTGAGCAGCCTGAAAAAGCGCTTCAGGAACCGGGCCTTCGCCGCCGGGGTCAACCGCGACGAGGTCGAGCAGGGCGCGCGCGAGCTGGGCGTGGACCTCGACACCCACATGACGACCGTCCTGCGGGCCATGCAGGACATGACCCCGGACGCTTGAGCGGGCGGGGCCAGGGAGCAGCGCCGTCCCCGAACGCCCTGCCCGGAAAATAAAGGTGCGTTCATTCGACTGGAGAACCGCCCTGAGATTGAGTTCAGGGGCGCTCTGCGCGGACTAAAGGGGCGGCCAGTTCCCCTCTCAGCGCAGGCGGAGCAGGCCGAATCAGACTGGCGACAGACAGGTCCGGTCTCCGCTTCGGCTATTCCGGCGCGCTGCTCAAGGAGTTCTCATGCGCACGACGCCCCTGACCCTCACGTTGTTGCTCTCTTCTCCAGTGGCCCTGGCCGCCGCGCCCCTGCCCGGCTACGTCCAGGTGCAGTCCTCCACCGACGGCACCACGACACCGACCGACCCGGGGACCTCGGGGGACCCGGTGACGCCCGGCACCGATACGGCCGCGCCGGACACCACCGACACGACCACCCCCGCCGATACCACCACGCCGACCGACTCCACCGATACGGCCGCGCCGGGCAGTTCGACCGACTCGTCGGCCAGCAGCAACGTCTCCGAGAGCGCTCCGCGAGGCAACGAATTTCCCTGGGGCCTGCTGGGCCTGCTGGGCCTGTTCGGGCTGATGGGCCGCAGCCGGAGAACCCCCGACACCACACGCACCGTCACGGGGACCGAGCGGCGCTGAGCCGGGGCAAGGTCAGGGACCTGCCTCGCCCGTCAGGGACCGCTCTGACGGGCAAGTTCCTGTCCCTGGGCCGACTGCACCCGGAAGGCGTAGCTCTGCGCCTCCAGCGCGGTCCATTCGACCCGCAGGCCCGCGCAGGCATCCGGCTCCTCCAGTTGGGTACGGGTGGGGTAGCGGGTATCCAGGCTGCTGCTGCGGTAGGTCTCCAGTGTGCGGGCCAGGGCGGTCGCGCAGTTGCCGGCGGCGGCGCGCGCGGTGGCCTCGCTGGCTTCGGGCAGGGTCGGCGACAGGACCGCGCCCTGCCCACGCAGGGTCCGCACCTCGGCCTCCAACGCCGTGACCCGCCGGGCCAGCTCGGCCTGGTCGGCGCGGGCCTGCCGGTCCTGGCACCCGGCCAGCAACGGCACGAGCGCCAGAGGCAGCAGAAGGGCGGCGCGGTTCACGGCCCGCACCCTAGCGCGCAGGCCGGAGCGCCGGGCCGTCTCTAACCGTTCGGTAAAGCGCCGAGTGTCAGGCCCAGGGGTCGGGTGATCGGCCCCACACCGCCCCCACGGACCCGGGAGAAGGGCGAAGACCCAGCGAGTCCGTGCCGGCCCGGAGAGGCGCCGGAAACCTGCCTGTCACCTCTCCGGCCTCTCTCTTCCACCGGCCGCACGCAATGCCCCGCCTCTGTCACCGGCCCGGCGCTGTCCGGTCCAGCTCAGCGGTTGAGCACGCTCACGATCTCGACATGCGAGGTCTGGGGGTAGAAGTCGTGCGGCGTGACCTCGCCCAGCTTCCAGCCCCGGCGCGCGAACTCGCCCACGTCGCGCGCCCAGGTGGCCGGGTCACACGAGACGTACACCAGCCGGTCGGCGGTCGAAGCCTGAATCTGTTCGCGGGCCTCGGCCTCCAGCCCGGCGCGCGGAGGGTCCACGACGATCACGTCGGTCCCCAGCTCCGAGAAACGGGCCGCGTCGCCGCTGCGGTAGGTGACGTTCTTCTCGCCGCTCAGGGCCACGTCCTGCCGCCCGCGCGACAGCGCCTCGGAGGAACTGTCGAGCACCGTCACGCGCCGGAAACTCGGCGAAAGGTGGCGCGCGATGGCCCCGGCCCCGCCGTACAGGTCCACGGCGTGCTCGCCCGTGCCCGCCAGTTCGGCGGCGCGCACGTAGGCCAGACCCGCCGCCGCCGGGTTCACCTGCGCGAAACCGGTGGCCGACACGCTCACCTGCACGCGCCCGAACTGCTCGCGGATCTCGCTCTCGCCGGCGATGAGGCGCACGCCCGCGCTGAAACGCCGCCCGGCCGGCTGCGCCAGCGACACGCCGACCACGCCCGAGTCCATGAGGTGGTCGCTGGCCCGCAAAAACTGCCGGGGCTCGCCCGCCCCGATGATCGCCGCGACGACCTCGCCGGTGAGCTGGCTGGCCCGGAAGGCCACCTCGGTCGCGGGGTCGAGGTGCTCGGGGTCGAGGCGCTCGGCCACCGCGCGGATCTGCTCCATGACGAGCGGGTCCTGCGTGAAGGCCTGCGGGCCGTGGCCCCGGCGCTCACGGTAGGCGAGGCCCTGCGGCGTCACGAGGTACTGCGCGGTGTTGCGGTAGTGCCACTCGCTCGGGCTGGGCACCGTCTCGCCGACCGTGTGCCGCACCTTGGCGATGCGGGTCAGCGCTTCTTCGACGAAGGCCCGCTTGAAGGCGAGCTGCGCGGCGTAGGTGGCGAAGGCCAGATCGGCGGTGGGCAGCTCGGGGCCGTCCACGCGGTCAGGGCTGCGGCGCAGCACCTCGACGACGTCGCCCTGGCGCACGCCCTTGCCGGCGCGCAGGCGGGCAGTGACGCGTTCGCCGGGCAGCGCGCCGCGCACCAGGACCACGCCGGACTCGTCACGGGCCAGCCCCAGGCCTCCCGCTACAAGTTTCTCGATTTCCAGCGTGATGAGAGCATCCGACATAACGCACAGGGTAGCGCGGCGCGGCCCCTCCTATGGGCTGCGGCGTGCCAGTTCGGCCGAGCGGGCCGCTGCGGCTGACCGGCAGTGGATGGGCGTCTCAAGATTTTCCGCTCCATACCTCTCATCCACAGGGCCGCTTTTGCTCGACACTGAAGCCATGAAACGCCTCCTTCCGCTGCTGGCCGCCGCCCTCCTGCTCGCCGGTTGCAGCAACCAGGGCAGCGGGACGTCCTCCTCGACCACCACCACCAAGACCTTCGATTCGTCGGGTCAGCCCGCCGGCACCTCGACGACGACGACCACCGAGAGCAACAAGTAACGCCTTTCTGCGCAGCGCCCGCTCCGGCTGATGGCCGGGGCGGGCGCTGTCCGCCGTTTCACGGCCCCCGGAGCGCTCCGGGCAACCGGAACGTGCCGCCCGGTTCAGGGGGAAAGTCCAGCACCGCCACCACCGCGTCCAGATTGACCGGGCCGTAGAGGTGCGGGAAGAGGTCACTGCCCGGCTCGAATGCCTCCCAGCGCAGCTCTGGCCGCAGCCGCTCGGGAGCGATGAGCAGCACCACGAGGTCCGGCTGGCCCCGGTACAGAAAGTCGGCAACCCGTAGAAGCTGTCCATCCGGCCGCGAGGCGTGGATGAAGCCCTGCGTGCCCAGGCTGGGGGGCGCGTACTCGCCCACCGCCCGCGCCGCCGCCCACGCCGCGCGGGTCGTGATATGGGCGACGGGTCCCGGCGTGCTCAGCTTTCGTACTCCAGGTAGGTGTAGCCCAGCAGCTCCTCGCCGTAGTCCTCGAGCAGCTCGTTTTCCTGGTCGGTGGTCAGGATGCCGGCCTTGATGGCGGCGTCGGCCTGGTCCTCGATGGCGTCACGCAGCATGGGTTCCTCGTAGCCCATCGACTCGATCATGCGCCGCGCCTTCTGGCCGCGCACGAAGAGATCGATGTTGAAGCGCCCGCCGGGCCGCACCGTGATGTGCGCCTCGCTGACCTTGCCGAAGAGGTTGTGCGCGCTGCCGAGCACGTCCTGGTACGCACCCATCAGGAACACGCCCAGGTAGTAGGGCTTGTCGCCGGGGTCGTGCAGGGGCAGCGTGGCCTTCACGTCGCGCAGGTCGATGAACTTCTCGATCTTGCCGTCAGAGTCGCAGGTGATGTCCACCAGCGTCGCCTGCCGCGTGGGCTTCTCGGCCAGGCGGTCGAGCGGCACGATGGGAAACAGCGCCTGGATGGCCCAGTTGTCCGGCAGGCTCTGGAATAGCGAGAAGTTGCAGATGTACTTGTCGGCGAGCACCTTTTGCAGGTCCTCGAGCTCGTCGGGGACGTACTTCTCGTTGGCGATGAGCTTGGCGATCTTGCGCAGGATGGCGTTGAACAGCGCCTCGCCGCGCGCCCGGTCGCCCAGCGTCACGTAGCCCAGGTCGAAGAGGTTGTGCAGCGTGCCCTTGTCGCCCACGGCGTCGTTGTAGGACTCGCGGTAGTTGCGCGCCGTGATCTTCTCGAGGATCTCCTCCATGTCCTTGACGACCTGGTGGCTGTCGGGGCTGGGCGGCGCGAGGTTTTCCAGGTCGCGGGTCGGCCCGGTCACGTCCACCACCGGCAGGATCAGAACGGCGTGGTGGGCGGTCAGGGCGCGGCCCGACTCGGAGACGATGACGGGTTCGGGCACGTTTCTCGCCTTGCAGACCTCCTGCACGGTGTAGACCACGTCGGCGGCGTACTCCTTGACCGTGTAGTTCATTGAGGCGTAGAAGGTGGTCTTGGAGCCGTCGTAGTCCACGCCCAGGCCGCCGCCCACGTTGAGGTACTTGAGCTGCGCGCCCGCCGCGATGAGGCCCGCGTAGGTCTGGGTGGCCTCGCGCACGGCGACCTTCACCCGGCGGATGTCGGTGATCTGCGACCCGATGTGGGTGTGGAGCATCACCAGCGAGTCGAGCATGTTCTCCTCGCGCAGGCGCTCGACCACGCGCAGCAGCTCGTAGGCGTTCAGGCCGAACTTGGCCTGGTCGCCGCCCGACTCCTCCCACTGGCCCGAGCCGCGCGCGTGCAGCTTGAAGCGCACGCCGATGGCCGGCTTGACCCCCAGCGCCCTGGCCTGCTTGAGGATGCGCTCGAGCTCGGTGAACTTCTCGATGGTGATAACCACGTTCTTGCCGAGCGTGCGGCCCCACAGCGCGAGCTTGATGAAGCCGTCGTCCTTGAAGCCGTTGCAGCACAGCAGGGCGTCGGGGTGCATCTTCTGGGCGAGGCACAGGGCCAGCTCGGCCTTGCTGCCCGCCTCCAGGCCGTGCGCGTAGTCGTAGCCGGCGGCGGCCACCGACTCGACGACCATGCGGCGCTGGTTGACCTTGATCGGAAACACGCCCTGGTAGTGCCCGCTGTAGTTGTACTCGGTGATGGCCGCCTGGAAGGCCTCGTTCAGGTGCTTGACGCGTCCGGCGAGCACCTGCGGAAAGCGCAGGATGACCGGCAGGCTCTCGCCCCGGTCGACGATCTCGTCCACGATGGCGCGCAGCGGGGCGTGCAGGCCCGGCGCGGGGGTGACTTCGAGCGCGCCCTTGTCGGACACGCGGAACCAGCCGCCCGCCCAGTTGGGCACCTGGTACAGTTCGGCGGCGTCGGTGGTCGAGAAATTGGTGTTGGTGGCAGTCATTGCGTGGCGTCCTCCCCAGGGTGTGGATAGGCTCGCCGTGCGCGGGGTTCGGAGAAGGCCGGGCAAAAGGCCCACTCAACGGACGCCGTGCGAAACCGGGGCGCATGATAGGACAGCCGGGGGCCGCAGAGTGTCATATGGAGCGGCAAGCCGCAGGCCGTCCCCACCACTGGGCCGAAGCACGAAAAAAGCGCCCCGTTCAGGGCGCTCCTTCTCTGGCGGTCCGGACGGGATTTGAACCCGCGACCTTCTGCGTGACAGGCAGATATGCTAACCGCTACACTACCGGACCAGCGGACAAAAGAGTACGGGCCAGGGATGCGGAAGTCAAGCCGCGCGCCGCCGAAACCGAAGGTGCCCTGCGCCACCGTGCCGCCCGCGCGCGCACGCGAGCATTCCCCATGTCCAAGCTGAACTTTTTGCGGCGCGGCGGGCGGGCGGTCCTGGCGGGCGCCCTCCTGCTGGGCGGCGCGCTGGCCCACTACGCCGCGCCGCTGCCCCTGTCGGCCATCGCCCCGCCCTCGCGGCAGTTCGGCCTGCCTTTCGCGGGGGCGCCGGGGCCGGACACCTGGCTGCTGGGCCAGGGCTACGGCAACACCACGGGGTCCTACCGCCAGCGGCGCAGCACCTACGGCAACCTCCAGGGCATCCACGCGGGACTGGACTTCTCGGCGCCCTGCGGCACCCCGGTGCGCGCCATCGGGGACGGCCGGGTGGCCGAGGTGGACGGCACCCACGGCAGCCCGCCGCACAACGTCGTGATCGACCATGCGGGCAACCTCAGCAGCCTGTACGGGCACCTGCGCGTGCGCTCCTCCGTGCGGGTCGGGCAGCAGGTCAAGCGCGGGCAGGTCATCGGGGAGAGCGGCGACTCGCAGTTCACCTGCGTCAGCGCGCCGCACCTGCACCTGGAACTGCGCGACCGCTCGCACCAGCGCTTCTTCAACCCGGTGCCGTACATCGCCGCCGACTGGGACACGCTGGCGCTGGCCGGGGGCTTCGGGCGCGGCTACGAGTACGACCTCGACCAGCCCCGGCGCTGGCAGACCCCCGACACCCAGCCGGGCGCGCTGCGCGGCGGGCCGCTGCTCAACGAGTTCCGGCGGCCCTGGCCCCCCGCCCCCGGAGGCGCGCGGTGAAGCGCGCCCGTTCCCTGGCCGCCCTGGCCCTGGCGGCGCTCTCGCTGGGCACCCTGGCCCCCGCCGCCACGCTGCCCTCGCAGGCGGTCCTGAGCGGGACGTGCTGCCCCGGCACCGTCTGGACGCCGGATTCGCGTTCGCTGCTGTTTCTGGACGGTCCCCCGGCGCGCGGCAGCACCGGCATCTATGAGGTGCCGGCCGGCGGCGGCGAGGTCACGCGGCGCTTTTCCTCGGTGGCCTTCTTCTCGCCCCGGCTGCTGTGGGCGGTGCGGCCCGGCAGCGGCGAGGCGACCACGCTGGAGCGGCTGGCCGACGGGCGGCGCTTCACCCTGCCCACCTACGGGAGCGACGTGGCCTGGACCCGCAGCGAGACCCGGCTGGCCTACACGCGCAGCGACACCACCGGCAACTACGACCGCCGCGCCACGCGGGTCTACGTGGCGAACGCCTTCGGGGCGCCGCGCGCCGTGGCGACCCTGTACGGCGGCGGCATCTCGGGCTGGATCGGCGAGGACACGCTGCTCCTGAGCGGCAAGTCGGCCCCCGGCAACCGCGACCGCGACCTGTTCACCCTGAACGTCCTGACCGGCGCCAGAAAGACGCTGCGCACCGCCCTGGGCTTCCGCGCGGTGGCCCTGAGCCCTGACGGCCAGCGGGTCGTCTACACGGTCGCCTTCGACTCGGCGGCGCGCAACGGCCTGTGGCTTCAGGACACGGCGGGCGGCGCAGCGCGCGAGCTCAACGTGTACGGCTCCTACCGCTGGCGCGACGCGCAGAGGCTGCTGCTCATTCCGCTGGGGGACGTGACCGGGACGAGCGGGCCGCATGTGCTGCGGCAGTACGGCGTGGGGAGCGGCACCTGGACCACCCTGGGCGACCTCGGCGATCAGGTGCGCCAGAGCGACTGGAATGTCAGCCCCGACGGCACGCGCCTGAATTTTCTGAGCGCGGCGAGCGGCGACGTGCGGGTGCTGCGGCTGCCGTGAGCCTCAGTTCAGGACCCGTTCGCCCCCCGCATCGAGGCGGAAGGGAGGAACAGGCACCTGCGCCGCCTTGCCCCAGGCGTCGCGCATGACGTAGTGCCCCCCCATGACGCCGGGGGCCGCGTCGAGGGTGACGAAGGAATCGTAGGTGTAACGCGCGCCGGGCGCGAGGATGGGCTGCTCGCCGACCACGCCCTCGCCGTCCACCGTGATCACGCGGCCGCGCGCGTCCTGGATGTCCCAGTGGCGCGCGACGAGCTGCCAGGTGTCGCCGCTGCGGTTGTGGATGGTGATGACGTAGCCGAACACCTGACGCTGCGCCGCGCTGTGCTCGGGCAGATGGCGCACCTCCACCTGCACGTCGATCTCGGGGACGTCGGTCTGGGGACCGGGAGCAGGCGTAAAGGTCATGGCCCCAGTGTAGGCGGGCGGTAGACTCCGGCCCATGAGCCAAAGCAGTGAATACATCAACCGCGAGTTTCTTTTCGCGCTGCTCTCGCAGGCCGCCCCCAGCGGGGCCGAGCGCCGCGCCGCCGACGTGTGGAAAAAGGAGGCCGCGACCTTCGCCCGCGTGAGCGAGGACCACTACGGCAACGTGTACGCCGAACTCGGCCCCGAGGACGCGCCCGCCGTCGCCCTGATGGGCCACCTCGACGAGATCGGCCTGATCGTCTCCTACGTCGGCGACGAGGGCTTCCTGAGCGTGCTGCCGGTGGGCGGCTGGGACCCGCAGGTGCTCGTGGGCCAGCGCATCCGGCTGCTCGCGCCCGGCGGCGACCTCATCGGCGTGATCGGCAAGAAGGCGATTCATGTCATGGACGCCGACGAGCGCACCAAGGCCAGCAAGCTCGAGGACCTGTGGATCGACGTGGGCCTGAGCAAGGAAGAGGCCCAGGCGCAGATTCCGGTCGGCACCTACGGCGTCATCGAGCAGGGGCCGGTCATGGTGGGCGGCAAGGTGGTCAGCCGCGCGCTCGACAACCGCGTGGGCGCGTTCATCGTGCTCGAAGCCCTGCGGGCGCTGAAGGACACCGACCTCAAGCACCGCGTGGTCGCCGTGGGCACCACCCAGGAGGAGATCGGGCTGTTCGGCGCGCAGCTCAGCGGGCACCGTCTGGACCCCATCGCCGGCATCGCCGTGGACGTGACGCACGAGACCAGGCAGCCCGGCGTGAGCGAGAAGAAGTACGGCGTGGCCCCCTTCGGCTCGGGCGCGAACCTGACGGTCGGGCCGATGCAGAGCCCCGCCCTGCTGCGCCGCCTGACCGACGCCGCAAAGGCCGAGGGCATTCCCTACACCCTCTCGGCCACCGGGCGCTACAGCGGCACCGACGCCGACGCGCTGGCGCTGGTGCGCTCGGGCGTGCCGACCGCCGTGGTCAGCATTCCCAACCGCTACATGCACAGCCCCAGCGAGATGGTGGACGAGCGCGACGTGAAGGCCTGCACCGACATCATCGCGGCGGGCGTGCGCGCGCTGGAGGCGCAGCCGGACTTCGGGCGCTGAGGGACCAGGGGGCGGGCCCCGCTATCCTGCCCCCCATGACCTCTTCTTCCCTCCCCGGCCCCGACCGCGCCCCGCTCGCCTACCGGATCGGGTACGGCGAGGACGCCCACCGCCTGGCCCGGCCGGAAGACGGCGGCCGACCCCTGGTCCTGGGCGGCGTACAGGTGCCGTCCGAGCGCGGCGCGGTGGCGCATTCGGACGGCGACGCCGCGCTGCACGCCGTGGCCGACGCCCTGCTCTCGGGCCTCGCGCTGGGCGACATCGGGCAGTATTTTCCCGACACGGCCGCCGAGTGGCGCGGCATGGATTCGCGCGTGATCCTGGAGCGGGCGCTGGGGCTGGTGCAAGAACGCGGCTACGCGCCCCTGAACGTGGCGCTGGTCGTGACCCTGGACCGCCCCAAACTGGGGCCGCTGCGCGCCGAGATCGCCCGGTCGCTCGCGGCGCTGCTGGCCCTGCCCGGGGGCGAGGTCGGCGTGAGCTTCAAGACCTCCGAGGGGCTGGCCCCCGACCACGTGCAGACGCGGGTCACGGTGCTGCTGGGCCGGCTGGAGCCGGGAGACGCGGATGTCTGAGATCACCCCGGCCGCCGCGCCCCTGCTGCACGTCGTCCTGTTCGAGCCGGAGAAGGCGGGCAACGTCGGCAACGTGGCGCGCACCTGCGCCGTGCTGGGGGCCGAGCTGCACCTCGTCCGGCCCTTCGGCTTCCACCTGCACGACCGCGAGTTCCGGCGGGCGGTCATGGACTACCTGGAAGGCGTGACGCTGCACGAACACGCGAGCTGGACGGCCTTTCAGGACACCCTGGGGCCGGGGGCGCGCGTCTTCGCCTTCTCGACCCACGCGACGGGCCTGCACACCCGCGCGGGCTTCCGGCGGGGCGACTACCTGCTGTTCGGCCCCGAATCGCGCGGGCTGCCCGCCTGGCTGCGCGACGCCCTGCCGCGCGTGAAGTTGCCGCAGCCCGGGCACGGCCGCAGCCTGAACCTCAGCGTGGCGGTGGGAATCGCCGCCTTCGAGGCCGGACGCCAGATCGAGGGCTGGTAGAAAAAGACTGGCGCACGCCCCGCGATGCCGGACACCCGCCCCACGGGCAGGCACATGCCGTCCTAGAGTGGCGCCCATGACCACCTCCGATTTCCAGACCCGGCTGGCGCGCTACGCCGAACTGCTCGTGCGCACCGGGGTCAACCTGCCCCGGGGGGGCAAACTGTTCGTCGCCGCGCCGCTGGAGGCCGCTCCCCTGGCCCGCCTGATCGCCCGCGCCGCCTACCGCGCCGGGGCGCTCGACGTGCGCGTGCGGTACGTGGACGACCACCTGGACCTGGCGCTGTACGAGGACGGCGGCGACGACGCGGTGGCCTACGTGCCGGAATGGGCCACCCTGGAAGCCCAGAAGATGCTGGGCGACGGCTACGCCCGCCTGCGCGTCGTGGGGGACGACCCGGCGCTCTTCGCGGGCGTGGACCCGGCGCGCATCGCCACGCGCAGCAAGCTGCTGGCGCAGGCCGGGCGGGAGGTGGCGGCGGCGGTGAGCGGCTTCGCGGTGAACTGGTGCGTGGCGGCCATGAGCACCCTGGCCTGGGCCGCCCGCGTGTACCCGGACCTGGAAGAGCAGGAAGGCGTGGCCCGGTTGTGGGACGACATCTTCGCCGTGACCCGCGCCGACCAGCCCGATCCCGTCGCCGCCTGGGACGCGCATCTGGCGGGCCTGGAGCGCCTGACCCGCCTGCTGACCGAGAAGCAGTACGCCGCCGTCCACCTGAAGTCCGAACTGGGCACCGACCTGACGGTGGGCCTGGCCGAGAACCACATCTGGCAGGGCGGCGCGGAGACGGCCAAAAACGGCATCCGCGCCGTGCCCAACCTGCCCACCGACGAGGTCTTCACCGCCCCGCACCGGGAGCGCGTGGACGGCTGGGCCGCCGCCAGCAAACCCCTGAGCGCGCGCGGCCAGCTCATCGAGGGCATCCGCGTGCGCTTCGAGGGCGGCCGGGCCGTGGAGGTGACGGCCGAGCGCGGCGAGGAAACCCTGAAACAGCTGGTCGGGACCGACGAGGGCGCCGCGCACCTCGGCGAGATCGCCCTCGTGCCCGCCTCGGCCCCGGTGGCGCGCACGGGCACGCTGTTCCTGAACACGCTGTTCGACGAGAACGCCGCCTCGCACATCGCCCTGGGCCGCTGCTACCCGACCAACGTGCAGGGCGGCAGCGACGAAGCGGTGCTACACGCCGCCGGCGGCAATGACAGCCTGATCCACGTGGACTGGATGATCGGCACCCCCGGCACAGACGTGGACGGCATAACCAAGGACGGCGCGCGCGAACCCCTCATGCGGAACGGAGAATGGGTGGTCTGAGGGGCTTGGGGGAGGAGCTGAGGTCGTGCGCCCGGACCTCTCCCCCACCGCCGAAGTCAGGCGATCTCAACCCCTCCCGACTCGCTACCTGAGTCCCCTCACAGGCCGTCCTGCATGGAGCGCACGGACCATTCCAAATGGGCTGAGGCTGGCCCCAACCTGAGCCGCCACGCCTCAAGCCAGAGCAACCCCACCACCATTCGGAACGACGCTTGCCGAGCGCAGCGCCTAGCTTCCCCCTCCTCGCAGCTCAGTCCTTCTTCGTCAGCCGGTCCACCTCCGCCACGTCCTCCGCACTCAGCGTCCAGCCCACCGCCGCCACGTTCTGGTCGATCTGCTCGGGCTTCGTCGCCCCCGCGATCACGCTCGACACCGGCTCCTGGGCGGCCAGCCAGCTGAAGGCCAGTTCCAGCAGCGTGTGGCCCCGCGCCTCGGCGAACTGGCGCAGGCCCTCGACGATCTTCCAGTTCGTGTCGGTCATGTAGCGGTCGCTCAGGCCCTTGGCCGACGCGAAGCGCGTGCCCTCGGGGGCGGCCTGATCCGGGCGGTACTTGCCGGTCAGCAGGCCGCTCGCCAGCGGAAAGTACGGCAGCAGCCCCAGGCCGTGCGCGCGCATGGCGGGCAGCAGTTCCTTCTCGGCGCCGCGCACGAGCAGGCTGTACTCGTCCTGACACGACACGAAGCCGGGCTGGTGGGCCGCACTCGCGATCCAGTCGGCGTCCACGACCTGCCACGCCGGCAGGTTCGAGCAGCCCACGTAGCGCACCAGCCCGCGCGCGATCAGGCTCTGCAGCGCGCTCAGGGTTTCTTCCAGCGGGGTCAGGGGATCGGGGGTGTGGAGCTGGTAGAGGTCGATGTGATCGGTGCCCAGGCGCTTCAGGCTCGCCTCGACCGCCCGCTCGATGTACCGGCGCGACGCCCCCCTGGCGGTGCCCTCCTGGTTCATCGGCAGCCCGAATTTGGTCGCCAGGACGACACGGTCGCGCTCGGCCCCCAGCGCGCGGCCCAGCAGCGTCTCGGAGCGGCCCGGCTCGCCGCCGTAGATGTCGGCCGTGTCGAACAGCGTGATGCCGGCGTCCAGCGCGCGGGCCACGACCGCCTTCGTGCCCGCCTCGTCCAGCCGGCCCCCGAAGTTGTTGCAGCCCAGCCCGACCAGCGACACCTGCAGGCCCGAGCGTCCCAGTTGACGGTAATCCATGCGGCCCAGCATCCGCCCGGGCGCGCCCCGCTGACCGCCCCGGACCTTGAGGCAACCTTGAGGGTGCGCGGCCCCCGCCGGGCCCAGATGAGAGCGCAGCGGGTACAATGCCCCCCATGACGAATGCGGACACCTATACCGGCGAGGGCTTCCAGGCCACGCCCGAGCTGAAGGCCGAGCGCCAGACCAAGTTCACCCAGGCCCCCGAACTGGGCGAGGGCATTGAGCCCGGCAAGCAGTACCGGGCCGTGCTGGAGACGAGCAAGGGCCGCATCGTGGTCGAGCTGTACCCCGACGACGCCCCCGTCACGGTGAACTCGTTCGCGTACCTGCTGCGCCACCACTACTACGACGGCATCAAGTTCCACCGCGTCATCGACGGCTTCATGGCCCAGACGGGCGACCCCAGCGGCACCGGCGCGGGCGGCCCCGGCTACGACTTCGAGGACGAGCCCAACGACCAGCGCCACACCGGCAAGGGCGTGCTGAGCATGGCGAACCGTGGCCCCAACACCAACGGCTCGCAGTTCTTCATCACCTTCGTGGCGACCCCGCACCTCGACGGCCGCCACACGGTCTTCGGCAAGGTCGTCGAGGGCCTGGACGTGCTCGACCGCATCACCCGTATCCAGCCGGGCATGGGCGGCACGCCCGACGTGATCGAGAAGGCGTACCTCGTCGAGAAGTAAGCCGCACCCATGTTCCGAGGCCGCCCTTTCCGGCGGCTTCTTTTTTGGCCCGTGTCCTTTCGGCCCGGGTGCGGCACAATTCGGGCATGAACGACGTTTCTTCCGAGTCGGGCGCGCGGCCCCTGCGGGTCATGGCGCTGTGTCTGGGCAACATCTGCCGCTCGCCGGTCGCGGAGGCGCTGCTGCGCCGGGAACTCGCGGCGGCGGGCGTGGAGGCCACGGTAGTCAGTGCCGGCACCGGGGACTGGCACGTGGGGCGGCCCGCCGATCCACGCTCACAGGCGGTCGCGGCGGCGCACGGCCTGGACCTGGGGGGCCGGGCGCGGCAACTCGGGGCCGCCGACTTTTTCGAGCAGGACGTGATCCTGGCGATGGACGCGGGCAACGCCGGGGATGCCCGGCGGCTGGCCCCGCACGGCGCCGAGGCCCGCGTGCTCCTCATGCGCGACTTCGACCCCCAGGGCCGGGGCGAGGACGTGCCCGACCCCTACTACGGCGGGACGCGCGGTTTCGAGGACATGTACGAGATGCTCGAACGCAGCGCCCGGGCCTTCGCGCAGGCGGCGCGCGGCGGGGGTGAGTTGCGGGGGCAGTGAACGCCGCCGCATCCGCCAGCTTTTTGTGAGCGCCGCCGCGCTACAGTGGCGGCTATGGACAACCGCACGAACCTCGACGACTATCTCGCGGGGTTGGGGATCAGTGACGCCGACGAGAGCGCGCCGCTGCCCCACACGCCCGAGCCGGCCCTCGCCGGCCCCGCGCTGGACGCCGCCCACGAGGACCCGCGCGCGGTGCTCGAACGGTTCCTGCGCGGCCTGATCGCCCGGATGGACCCCAGCCTCCAGGTCAGCATCACCGAGACCGGGGACGCCCTGGAGGCCGAGATCACCGGCGAGAACGCCGCCAAACTCGCCGGGCGCGACGGCCGGGTGCTGGGGGCCATCGAGGTCATCGCCTATACGGTGCTGACCAAGCAGGCCGGCCGGGGCGACCTGCGCGTGCGGGTGGACGTGGGCGGCTACCGCAAACGCCAGTCCGATACCCTGAGCAAGCTGGCCGAGCGTCTGGCCGTGCAGGTCGCCAAGAGCGGCGAGCCCCACGAGCTTCAGCCCATGCCCGCCGCCGAGCGCCGCATCATCCACATCACCCTCAAGGAACACCCCGACGTGATCAGCGAGTCGGTGGGCGAGGGCAGCGCGCGTCGCCTGGTCATCCGGCCCCGCCACGGCTGAGCCGACCGCGCGGCGGGGGACGCTCCAGGTCCTGCCCGCGCGGCCCACCTCTCTCCCATGCCGACCCTCCGTCAACTTCTCCTGAGCAGCACCGAGGCCCTGCGTGCGGCGGGCGTTCCCTCCCCCGAGACGGACGCCCGCGCGCTGCTCCTGCATGCCCTGGGCCTGGGACGCACGGCGTTGCTGCTGCGGGGCCACGAGGAGGTCGCCTCCGGGGACGCCGCGCGGGTCACGGCCCTGACCGGGCAGCGCGCGGCGCGCGTGCCGCTGCAACACCTGCTGGGCGAGGTCGAGTGGGGCGGCGTGCGCCTGGGCAGCGACGCCCGGGCGCTCGTGCCCCGGCCCGAGACCGAGTGGCTGCTGCACCTCGCGCTGGAGAACCTGCGCGGCGTACCCGCCCCGCGCGTGCTGGACATCGGGACCGGTACGGGCGCCCTCGCGCTGGGCCTGAAGGCGGCCCGGCCGGACGCGGCGCTGTGGGCCACCGACCTGAGCCCGGACGCCCTGGCCCTGGCACGCGAGAACGCAGCCCTGAACGGCCTGGACGTGACCTTCGTGGCGGGCGATCTGTGCGCGGGCCTGCGCGGCCCCTTCGACCTGATCGTGAGCAACCCGCCCTACCTGCCCGAGGGCGACCGCCAGAGCGCCGACCCCGAAGTGCGCCATGACCCCGACCTGGCGCTGTACGCGGGGCCCGACGGCCTGGACGTGGCCCGGCCGCTGGTGCGGGAGGCCGGCCCGGCGCTGGCCCCCGGCGGCACGCTGCTGCTGGAACTCGACCCCCGCAACGCCCCGACCCTGGCGGCCGAGCTGCGTGCCGGGGGCTGGGCGGCCGAGGTCCGCGACGACCTGACCGGGCGGGGGCGTTTCGTGTCGGCGCGCCGGGGACCGTCCGAGTGAGTTGAACGTCCCTGTACGCCCGGATTCAGGAAATGTTAAGTTACCCGCAGGCAGCCAGGCCCAGCGCTGGAGCTGCACTTTTTCTTTTCCAGTCGCGTCCCGCGAGACGCCCCGGCCTCGAGACGGAGCCGGTAAGTTCGTCCGAGAGACGACATTGGAGCCCCTGAATGCAGAAGACGAAGGCAGCGGAGCGTCGCCCCGAGCACTTGCGGGGGGCGCTTTTCCTACTTAGGGAGGCGGCGGTATGACCAGAGGCAAGCAGCTGTACGAGGGCAAGGCCAAGCGCGTGTACGCGACCGCGAACCCGGCCGAGTATGTGGTGGAGTACAAGGACGAGGCCACGGCCTTCAACGCCCAGAAGCGCGGCGAGTGGGCGGGCAAGGGCGCGACCAACAACGCCATTACGGCGCATCTGTACCCGCAGCTCGAGGCGGCGGGCATTCCGACGCACTTTATCGGGCAGCTGTCCGAGCGCGAGCAGCTGGTCAAGGCCGTGAGCATCATTCCGGTCGAGGTCGTGGTGCGTAACGTCGCCGCCGGAAGCTTTTCCAAGCGCCTGGGCGTCGAGGAAGGCACGCTGCTGACCCACCCCGTCGTCGAGTACTGCTACAAGTCCGACGCGCTGGGCGATCCGCTCATCAACGACGACACGGCCATCGCGCTGGGCTGGGCCACCGAGCCGCAGCTGCGCCGCCTGCGCGAGCTGGCCCTGAAGGTGCGCGCCTTCCTGGTGCCGTATTTCGAGGCGCGCGGCGTGCGCCTGATCGACTTCAAGCTGGAGTTCGGCACGCTGGCCGACGGGACCGTGGTCCTGGCCGACGAGATCAGCCCCGACACCTGCCGCTTCTGGGACGCCGAGACGAACGAGAAGATGGACAAGGACCGCTTCCGCCGCGATCTGGGCGGCGTAGAAGACGCCTACGCCGAGATGCTGCGCCGCGTGACCGGCCCCGCCCAGCGCTGAGCCGCCCGCCCCACCCCACCCTCCGGAGTCCTGCCATGCCCCACTACACTGCTAAGGTTTACGTCACCCTCAAGCCCAGCATCCTCGACCCCCAGGGACGCACCGTCGAGCGCGCCCTCTCGCACCTGGAGCACGACAACGTGTCGGGCGTACGCATCGGCAAGTACATCGAACTGAACCTGAACGGGGAAAAGGCCGAGGTCGAGGCGCAGCTGCGGGACATCACCGAGAACGTGCTGAGCAACCCCATCATGGAAGACGCCCGCTGGGAGCTGAACGAGGCGTGAAAACCGCCGTCATCCAGTTTCCGGGCTCCAACTGCGACGCCGACGCCCTGCACGCCGCGAAGCTGATGCTGGACGAAGGCGCGCAGTTCGTGTGGCACACCGAAACCCAGTTGCCCGAGGGCACCGAACTGGTGTTCCTGCCCGGCGGCTTTTCCTACGGCGACCACCTGCGTTCGGGGGCCATCGCCGCCCGCAGCCCGGTCATGAACGCCGTCAAGGCCCACGCCGAGGCCGGAGGCTACGTGCTGGGCGTGTGCAACGGCTTTCAGGTGCTGACCGAGGCGGGGCTGCTGCCCGGCGCCCTGTCGCGCAACCGCGAACTGCACTTTCTGTGCAAGCCCGTGAAACTGCGCGTCGAGAACCACCAGACCGCCTACACGGCCGCCTATGCCAAAGATCAGGTGCTGGAGATTCCGGTGGCGCACGGCGAAGGCAACTACTACGCCGACGCCGAGACGGTCGCCCGCCTGGAAACCGAAGGCCGCGTGGTCTTCCGGTACGTGGACAACCCCAACGGCAGCCTGAACGACATCGCGGGCATCGTGAACGAGGGCGGCAACGTGCTGGGCATGATGCCCCACCCCGAGCGCGCAGTCGAACTGCTGCTGGGCAGCGAGGACGGCCGGGGGCTGTTCGAGTCGCTGCGGGCCGGCCGGAAGGGCGCATGATCCTCGGGGACTACCTGGCCGGCGAGTACCGCAGCGAACTGGAGCTGTTCCGCGCCGCGCTGGACAGCGTGCCCGACGAGCAGTTCTACGCCGCGCCCCTGAGCCACAGTCCCGCGTGGCACGCCCTGCACGTCGCCGACTGGCTGCGCCTGATGGTCGTGGACGACCGCACGCCCAACTACCACTACCTCGGCTGGGAGGACTCGGAGCGGGTGCGCGCCCTCGCCACGCAGCCCGCCCCCCTGGATGACACGGCCCCCCGCGCGGAGATCATGGCCCGGCTGGGCCAGATCGGCACGCAGGTGGGCGACTTCCTGACCGGCAAGGATGAGGCGGCGCTGGACGGCGAGGTCTTCAGCGCGGCCACGGCCAGCGGCACCCGCCCGCGCCTGACCGCCCTGGGCATGCAGCTGCGGCACGTCGCCTACCACAGAGGGCAAGTGCAGCTCGGCAAGAAGAGCCGCTGAAGATGGGAAACGAGCTGCCGCAGATAACGAGTCGTGACTTACTCCAACATACTGTGCAGTTCCCTCGGCTTACACCTGTCCCAAATCCAGCGCTTTCGACATGATCCGGCCCAGGCGAGTGCGTCCTGTCATCGCTCTGTTGGGTGTATTGGCCGCCTTGTATGTCACTTTCATTCATCCACCATTGGTTTTGACTGCTGGGCCAGGAGATTACGCAGATGCCCGTACACACTGCCAGCAGGTAAGAAGAAATTATGTTCAGAGCGAAGGCGCCAGCTCCAGCTCAGAAAATAAGAACTGGCTTGACGGCGTCACCAATCCATACACAGAGCTTCTTGCCGACCGCGAATACGACCGGTGTATGTCGAATGTCAGCACGCGCCTTCCCGAACTTGTCCTTCAGCTTGCGGTCATCGCCGTGAGCACGCTCGCCCTGTATTGGGCAATGAGGTTTTTTCTATGACCCAGTCCCTTCCCTCCCTGCGTGACCGCGCCGCCACCTTCGGCCTGAGTGCCGAGGAATACGACCTGCTGGTGAGCCGCATCGGGCGCGAACCCAACGCCCTGGAAGCCGCCATCGTCGGCGCGATGTGGTCCGAGCACTGCGGGTACAAGAACAGCCGCCCCCTGTTCTCGGCCTTTCCGACCACCGGGCCGCAGGTGCTGCAAGGCCCCGGCGAGAACGCGGGCGTGGTGGACATCGGGGACGGCTGGGGCGTGGCCTTCAAGATGGAGTCGCACAACCACCCCAGCGCGGTCGAACCCGTGCAGGGCGCGGCGACCGGCGTGGGCGGCATCCTGCGCGACATCTTCGCCATGGGGGCGCGGCCCTTCGCGGTGCTCGACTCCCTGCGCTTCGGCAACCCCGACAGCCCGCGCACCCGCTTTCTGCTCAACGGCGTGGTCGAGGGCATCGCGCACTACGGCAACGCCATCGGCGTGCCCACGGTGGGCGGCGAGGTGACCTTCCACCCCAGCTACCAGGAAAACCCGCTGGTCAACGTGATGGCCCTGGGCCTGCTGCGCCACGAGGACCTCGCCAAGGGAACGATGGGCGAGGTGGGCAACCAGATCGTGTACGTCGGTTCCAAGACCGGGCGCGACGGCCTGGGCGGGGCGGTATTCGCCTCGGCCGACCTCAGCGACGCCTCGCAGGCCGACCGCCCCGCCGTGCAGGTGGGCGACCCCTTCATGGAAAAGCTGCTGCTGGAAGCCACGCTGGAGGCCATCCAGGCGGGCGTGGTGGCGGGCGTGCAGGACATGGGCGCGGCCGGACTGGTGTCCAGCACCTGTGAAATGGCCTACCGCGCCGAACTGGGCATCACCATGGACCTGAACAAGGTGCCCACCCGCGAGTCGGGCATGGTGCCCATGGAACTGTGCCTGAGCGAGTCGCAGGAGCGCATGATCCTGGTGCCGGTGCCGGGCCGCGAGCAGGAACTCCACGACCTGCTCGCCAAGTGGGAGCTGGACGTGGTGACCATCGGCGAAGTGGAAGCCCACAACAACTACCGCCTGACCTGGAACGGCGAGGTGGTGTGCGACCTGCCGGTGGCCCTGCTGAACGAGGCCCCCAAGTACACCCGCGAGGGCGTCGAGTCGCCCGAGATCGCAGCGGCGCGGGAACGCGACCTGAGCGGCGTGGCGCTGCCCGGCGACCTGGGCGCGGTCCTGACCGACCTGCTGGCGCACCCCACGATTGCCAGCAAGCGGGCCATCTTCCAGCGCTTCGACCATCAGGTCATGACGAACACGGTCGTGGTGCCGGGGGCCGCCGACGCCGCCGTGCTGCGCGTGAAGGGCAGCGGCATGGGCGTGGCCGCGACGAGCGACTGCAACCCGCGTTTCGTGCAGCTCGACCCCTATACCGGGGCCGCCGCCGCCGTGGCCGAGGCCGCGCGCAACCTCGCCTGCGTGGGCGCGACGCCGCTGGCGATCACCGACAACCTGAATTTCGGCAACCCGCACCGCCCCGAGGTGTACTTCCAGCTCCAGCAGGCCGTGCAGGGCATCGCGGACGCCTGCCGCGCCCTGAACACGCCGGTCACGGGCGGCAACGTCAGCCTCTACAACCAGTACGTCGAGGAAGGCCGCACCGTCGCCATCCACCCCACCCCGACCATCGGCATGGTGGGCGTGCTGCCCGACGTGACCGTGCGCGCGACGATGGACCTGAAGCCCGGCGCGCACACGCTGTACCTGCTGGGTGCTCATGCCGACTCGGTCGGGGCGTCGCAGTACCTCGAAACGGTGCACGGCCTGGAAGCCGGGCGCGTGCCGGCCCTGGACCTGGGGCTGGAGCAGCGCGTGATCGACGGCACGCTGGCCCTGATCCGTTCGGGCCTGACCACCACGGCCCACGACTGCGCCGAGGGTGGCCTGGCCGTGGCCCTGGCCGAGATGGCGATTGCGGGCGGGCGCGGCCTGAAGGTGTCGCTGGACGCCCCGGCCGACGTGCGTGCCGACGCCCTGCTGTTCGGTGAGGCGCACAGCCGCGTGGTCGTGGCCGTGCCCGTGGGCCGCGAGGGCGAGGCCGAGACCAGGCTGGGCGAGCTGAACGTGCCGTTCGCGCTGCTGGGTGACAGCCGCGACGAATTGGAGGGCGTGACCATTGCCCTGCCGGCGCACAACGTACACTTGAGCGTGAACCTTGAGACGCTGAAGGCCGCCTTCGAGTCGCCGCTGACGGAGATCCTGGGATGATCTTCGACGAGGTGACCGACAAGCCGCAGGACGAGTGCGGAGTCTTCGGGATGTACTCGGCCTCGCCGTGCGACCTGGCGTGGATGACCTACCTGGGTATGTTCGCGCTGCAACACCGGGGCCAGGAAGCGGCGGGCATGTGCGTCAGCGACGGCGAGAAGTTCCATGTCGAGAAGGACCTGGGGCTGGTGACGCAGGTGTTCGACGAGCGGCGCCTCGACAGCGTGCGCCTCGCCAACGCCCGCGTGAGCATCGGGCACGTGCGCTACAGCACGACCGGCAGCAACCTGCGCTTCAACGCCCAGCCGCTGACCACCCGCACCAACAAGGGCATTCTGGGGCTGGCGCACAACGGCAACTTCGTGAACGCCCGCGAGGTCCGCAACGATATGCTCATGCAGGGCGCGCTGTTCCAGACGACCAACGACAGCGAGGTCATGCTCAACCTGATCGCCCGCGAGGCCGACCTCGACCTGATCGAGGCGACGGCGGCGGCGATGAAGCGCCTCAAGGGCGGGTTCGCCTGCGTCTTGATGAGCCGCACGCAACTGCTGGGCTTCCGCGACCCCAACGGCGTGCGCCCGCTGGTGATCGGGCAGCGCGACGCCGAGAACGGGCAGCCGGGCGCCTACGTGATCGCCTCGGAACCCTGCGCCCTGTATGCGGTGGGGGCGCGCCTGCTGCGCGACGTGCTGCCCGGCGAACTGGTGTGGGTGGACCGCGACGGCCTGCACTCGCTGATGGTGGACGCCAAGGTGCCCACCCCCTGCTCGTTCGAGTGGATCTACTTCGCGCGCTCCGACAGCACGCTGGACGGTGTGGACGCCCACGCCAGCCGCATCCGCATGGGCGAGCAGCTGGCGCGCGAGCGGCCGGTCGAGGCCGACATCGTGGTCCCGGTGCCGGATTCGGGCATCGGGGCGGCCATCGGGTACGCCCGCGAGAGCGGTATTCCCTTCGACTACGGCCTGTACAAGAATCCCTACGCGGGCCGCACCTTCATCGCCCCCACGCAGGAGGCGCGCGAGCTGAAGGTCAAGATGAAGCTCTCGCCCACGAGTGCCGTGCGCGGCAAGCGGGTCGTGCTGGTGGACGACAGCATCGTGCGCGGCACCACCAGCCGCCAGATCGTGAACCTGCTGCGCGAGGCGGGGGCCACGGAAGTCCACTTCCGGGTGAGCAGCCCGCCCATCAAGCACCCGTGCTTTTACGGCATCGACACCGCTGCCCGCAAGGAACTGGTCGCCAGCACGCACAGCATCGAGGAAATCCGCGACCTGATCGGGGCCGACACCCTGAGCTTCATCAGCGAGCAGGGGATTCGGGAAGCCGTCAGCGGCCCCGGCCTGTGCCTGGCATGTTTCAACGGCGAATACCCCGCCGGAACACCGCTATTGAATGATGTAGATAAGCTGGCGCTGGAAGTTTGAAGGGGCTAATCTGATAGCCCATGGTGGGTTTCCCAAACTTTTTCCCTGATGCGTGTCCACCATTGGACATAACGCCTGCGAATGGCACATTTTATCGTATGGTGAAGGCTATACCACAGCAACGTGATATGCAGTCCCACCACGAAAAGAATGTTCCATTCGCTGGTGATAACGAATGTATATATTGCGCGATTTCTTTATTTGATTCATATGAAATTGTTCGAGACAGATTAGTTGCTCGATCTAAAGGAATAAAGGCTAAACTTGCCAGAGAAAGAATAGCAACCGTAAGTCTAAATCCCCAACATGGCGTAATCAAGAAAACGGGCAGCGAGAATCATTGGTCATGGTGGCCTTACGCAGAAGTTGATCGTTTGACGACTATTTCTGGTCTGCAAGGTGTTTCGGTATGAAGGCACTGCAAATCAATGATCATGGCGGCTTACTTAGCAATTTAGAAATTTTAGATGTATACGAATTCTTTGATAAGCCAATACTATTTTCCGCTTTGGACGCGGAAGGAATTTTATATCTTGCGACTTGGTATGATGAACCCGAGGACGGAGATGAGAGGTGGATATACAGCCCCATCTCGCCAGATACCTTATCAAAGTTACGCTCAGGCGCTATAGACTTTCACACCGCTTTTCTTGACAAAACGTATGGTAATGCGTTTTACGTTAGCCAAAATTGGAATAATAAATCTTGCCAAATAAGCATAATTAGAAAGGGAGATATTATACCTGATGATCTTCCAGATATTGGAGAAAGACTCTCAAGTGATGAAATTGAGAAATTTAAAAATATAGCTTTTAAACAGAATAATGAGATCGAAAAGGTACTAATTAACCACAATTATAACTATAATAATAGGATTATAGAGATTAATAATGTTCCTGCTTATATCTTACAAGGCTCTATAACTATAGGTAACATAACATCCGCTTTATTAAATGATTATTTTAGTCGAATTCATATTGATTTTCCGAGCGATTCTATATCTTGGAAAGATATTACCGAAGTAGGAGAATCGGATTTCGAGTTTAGATTCTCTGGTCGCAAAACAGCTCCGAGCCGATGGTCACTTAAGGCAATAAATCAATCTTCAGAAAGAATACTGGTAGGTTTTAGACTTTTGCTCGAGGATGAACAGGAGTTAGACGATATATCGGTTCCATATCTCAAAGCAGGTAGTATAGTTTATGGTATTTCGTCCAGAAGTACAGATACATTGATTGGAGATAAGGACCTTGGAGTGTATGAGGCTCTTAAAGATATCAAGGTTGTTTCAGAGTGGTTAGTTTCGGGAGGGGAGAAACCACATCTAACTGATCTGCGGCTGAAAAATATCTTGCGAGCTATTGAGGAAATGTCGCCCCACGAACGCGATGATTTTAATCAGTTGAATTTAAGACCCAAAGAAGATTCCATAATCTCCGGAGTGAGACCGTTTGAACTCACATATAGAAGTCGTATAGCCGCTTCAGAGAGATTGCAGATCATAAATCTGCAAGAAAAGGATTCTAGGGTCGTTAAATTTAGAGGAAACATAGATAAAATAAGAAAGCCGTCAAAAAAGCAAAAATTGGGAGAAATACACATGGTTGACTTGACCATCCGACCGGAGGGGTGGTTGACCAATACGGTGAATGTAAAGTTTGATGTTGCGAAATTGGTAGACTCCCTACTGGCATTTACCGCTAATGCCGCAGAAGTTAGCGTTGTTCAGAGCTATATGGCGGGGCAGTGGGACAGTAACAATTTACACCTTATATCTATTAAGAGCTTGGAAGACGAGGGGAGTATCAGGAGTAGAAAATAATGATATTCCTCGACATACATAGCCGATTAACACAATAACCATTGTTTAGAAGCATTATAATATCAATGACTAATTTACGGATCGCAGTGGCTTTGTTTCGCTTGTGTCCCATCGGAGTGCGCCTCACCTCAATCAGGGTCAGGCAGGCGCAGGTGACAGTTATCCCCGAGAGGGAATAAAAAATCCGCCCTCTCGGGCGGTTATAAGAAAAATATAGCGCGCTATACAGGCACGGTCAACTCCAGCCACCGGAACCCGAAAAGCCGCGCCCAGCCAGCTATTTCCAACCCTCGCAGCGGCCAGCCTATGCACTCTGGCAGCCCAGGCCACGCAGCCCTGCCCCTAGGCTGGCATTGCCTTTAGGGGAACAGGCGGCCCGGCCTGTTAGCCTCGGCCATGCCCACCACCGTCTTCCTCGACGTGAACGAGACGCTACTCGACCTCTCGGCACTCGACCCGCACTTTACCGCCGCCTTCGGAGACGCCCAGACCCGCCCCAAGTGGTTTGCCGAACTGCTGCAACTGGCCCTGACCCACACTGTGACCGGCGACTACCGCGACTTCTCAGTGCTGGGCGAGGCCGCCCTGCACGCGCTGGGGCAAAAGCTGGGCCAGCCCGTCCCCGCCGACCTGCCCAATCAGGTGCGCGCCACTATGCGCCAGCTCCCGCCGCACCCCGACACCCACGCGGCGCTGGAACGCCTGCGGGGCGGCGGCGCGGCCCTCTACGCCCTGACCAACAACCCCCTGCCGGTCGTGCAGGCACAGCTGGAGCACGCGGGCCTGGGCGACCTGTTTACGGGCGTCCTGTCGGCCGACACGGTCCAGACCCTCAAGCCGGGGCGCGCCGCCTACCTGCACGGCCTCCAAGCGGCGGGGGCCGACGCGGCCGACAGCTGGCTGGTCGCCGCCCACGGCTGGGACATCACGGGGGCGCGGGCGGCGGGCCTGCGGACCGCCTTCGTCACCCGGCCGGGGCAGGCCCAGAACTCCCTCGCCCCGGCCGACGTGTCCGGCCCGCTGGCCGAGGTCGCCGGGACCATCCTGGCCGGGTAGGGCCAGCGGCTATCCTCGCCCCATGCCTCCCCTCCGCTCCCACATCCAGCCGGGCCTCACGGTAGACATCGTGCAGAAGCAGGACCAACCCACTGGTCGCCTCACGCGCGGCGTCGTCTCGGCGCTGCTCACCCGGTCGCCCTCGCACCCGCACGGCATCAAGGTGCGCCTCACGACCGGCGAGGTCGGGCGGGTACAGGCGGTGATCGGCGCGGGCGACCAATAAAAAAGCCGCCCTCTCGGACGGTGATAGGAGAAATATAGCGCCGTATGCAGGCCCTGTCAATTCCATCCGGCGGGCCGGAAAAAGGCCGTGTGGCACGCCTTGCCGCCGCGCCTACGCCCCATCCGCCCTGCATACGACCAGCGGGCCGCGCGGGCCGAGGGTGATGCCGGGCACAGGCGTATCGTCGCCGCGCACCGCGCGCAGGGGGGGCAGGGCCGCCAGCGCGTCCAGAATGAGCATCTGCGCGAGGTGCATGCCCAGGCACAGCCGCTCGCCCCCGCCGAAGGGCAGGTAGGCCCAGGCGGGCGGCTTGTGCGCCCAGCGCTCGGGGTGAAACTGCTCAGGCGCGTCCCACAGCGCCGGGTCGCGGCCCGAGAGGTAGGGCGAGTACAGCGCCAGTGCCCCGCGCGGCAGCCGCACCCCCTCCCACACGAGGTCGCGGCCCAGGCGGCGGCTGCCCATCCAGCCGGGGGGATGCAGGCGCAGCGTCTCCTTCAGCACGGCCGGGTGGTGCTCCGGCGCGTGCCACTGCGGGTGCTGGGCAAGGTGCCACACGGCGTAGGCGAGCGCGTGCGTGGTCGTGTCGTGGGCGGCGGCCAGCGACACGCGCGCCTCCTCCAGCCCGCCGGGCAGCGGGGCCAGCAGCGCCAGCAGGTCGTCGCCGCCCCCGGCCCGCAGGCGCGCGTGCGACAGGCGGCGCAGCTCGCGGTCCACCGCCCAGAACAGCGGCGGGCGCGGCAGCGCAGGCACCGGAAAGGGCCGGCGCAGCGGCGCCAGAAAGGCGTGCAGCAGCGCGTGGTCGAACTCGCCGCTGAAGTACGCCGCGTTCAGCAGCCGCAGCACCGCCTCGTCGGCCCAGGCCAGGGCGTCGAACTCGCCGGGGGGCAGGGGCGGCAGGGCGGCGCGGGTGCGCGCCTGCAAGGCCACCATGTGCGCGCGCCCGAAGCCGGGGTTCACCATGCGCCGCCGCCCCGCGTGCCCCGGCGCGTCGGCCAGGATCACGCCGCCCGACAGGTAGGGCACCACCCGCGAGAAGCTGCCCGCGCTGCGGAAGGTCGGCAGGTCGCTCAGCAGCGCGCGGTTCCAGGCCGGCGAGAAGCCCACCACCGCCGGCAGCCCCAGCCGCAGCCGGAACAGCCCGCGCCCGGCGGCCCGCGCCCGCGTGGCCCCCTCCTCGATCAGGGGCAGGGGCCGCAGCGCCCAGTCCTGGAGGTGGCCGTTGCCGGGCTTGGTGGGCGGCTCGGGCAGGGTGTCCAGGGCCAGACCCGCCGGGAACCGGCCCATCAGCTCAGGTCCGGCCATACCTCTCCCCTGCCCGGCACCTGACGGCCGTCCAGGTCGTCGTAGGGCAGGCCCAGCAGTGTGCCAGCTCCGTTCCAGCCCGAGAGCACCGACAGCGGCACGCCGCCGCCCGGGTGCACCGTGCCGCCCACCTGCACCAGGTTGCGCGCCTGCGGCAGCGTCCAGCCGGGGCGCAGGCTGCCGCTCAGGCCATGCGGCGCGCGGCCGTACAGCGCCCCGCCCCGCGCCGTGCGGGCGTAGTCGGCGGGCGACAGGGCGTGCCAGTCCTCGACCTCCAGCGCGAAGACCTTCTGGAGCCGCTCGAGCAGCCACACGCCGTACTCGCGGGCGTCCGGGGCCACGTCGGGCCGGGGCGGCGCGTTGACGAGCAAAAAGGCCTCCCGGCCGTTCAGGTGCAGGTACAGCGTCGGGTCCTGGGGCAGCCGCCCGCGCCGGATGTCGCGCCACTCGCGGGCGTAGTCGGCGGGCCAGAAGATGTGGTGGGCCTGCCCCCGGTCCTCCCGCAGCCGCAGTTGCAGGGCGAAGCCGCTCACGCCGCGCGGGGTGGGCTTCTCGTCCAGGCCCAGCCACCCGGCTGTCAGGGCGCGGTCGGCGGCGCTGACCCAGGCGTCGGCGGCGAAGGCCCCCCGGTCGGTGTGCGCCCCCAGCACCCGGCCCCCATGCGTGCTGAGGTGCGTGACGCGCGTGCCGTACTCGAAGCGCACGCCCAGCGCCTCGGCCTGGGCGTGCAGGCGCCCGGCCAGGGCCAGCAGGCCGCCCGGCAGGTGCCACACGCCGTAGCCCAGTTCGACCCAGGCGATGTTGTGCAGCACGGCCGGCGCGCGGTAGGGGTCGGCCCCCAGGTAGGTCGCGAAGCGCAGCCAGAACGGCGTGAGACGCGGCCCCGAGCGCACGAAGCGGGCCAGCGTCGAGAAGGGCGCGGCCCGGCGGCCCCGCGTCAGGGCGTAGCGGGCCAGCCGGGGCAGCGTGGGCGGCGGCCCGAACAGGAAGGTGGGCGCGGCGTCCNGGTANATGCGGCGCGAGGCGGCCAGCAGCGCCGCGTAGCGCCGTCCCTCGGCCGCCGACAGTTGCGCGAGCGTCGGCTCCAGACTGCCCGCCACGTGCAGCGCCTCGGGCGCGAAGGGCTGGCCGCGCCCGTGGTAGGTCGTGGTGGGCCGCGCCGGGCTCAGGGCGGGCAGCGGCAGCCCCAGCCGCGCGTGCAGCCCCCGGAAGACCTGGGGCATGGTGACTACCGTGGGGCCACTGGAAAAGTCGAAGGCCCCGAGCGCGGCCTTGCCGCCGGGGCCGTCCAGCGCGTCCAGCACCGTGACCCTGGCCCCGGCCTGGGCCAGCCGCAGCGCCGCCGCCAACCCCGCGAAGCCCGACCCGATGACCGCGACATGCTGCGGCGTCCTTCCCCGATTCACGGCCTGAAGATAGCCCAGGGCCGGAGCCGCCTGCCCGCGTCCCCTCCGGCCCTGCTGGACTGCCTCCTTACTTCGGCGTACTGACGGTGTAGGCCACCAGCGACTCGCTGCTCAGGGCCCGCCCGGCGCGCGTGACGCTCAGGGTGCCGCCCGGCGTGGTCACGCCGCCCAGCCGCAGCGTGTAGGTATAGCCGTTTTTCTGCCACTGGTACTGGTCACCCCCGGCCCTCTGGGTGTGCGTACCGCCCGTGAGCTGCACGCCCGCCGTGCCGTCGCGGTTCTGGCTGGCATACGTGACCTTGCCCCCCTGCTCCCAGACCACGACCGAGTGCTTGGCGGTGGCGGCAAGCACGGCGGCCTGCGGCACGTAGCGGCAGCGGAAGGTCCCGGCCGGCACCTTGAACTCGGAGACATGCGTCATGCGGTAAGCGGGGTCCTGCACGTTCTCGACATTGCTGAGGCGCACATAGAAGTCCGGGGCGCCGCCGACCGTCCGGCCCGCCGGGGTCAGGGCGACGTAGCTGCTGCCCGCCGCGCCCTCGCTGGGGCCGTACTGCCAGGCCTGGGTGGTGTAACGGCTGCCCGTCCACTGCACCAGGGTGGTGGACTGGGCGCCGCCCTGGCCTGTAGGGGCCGTGACCGCCAGCACCCGGCCCGGCGTGTCGCACCACGCGGCGGCGGGCTTCCAGTTGCCGCCACCCAGGTTTACGTAGCTGCTGTCCTGGTACCCGGCGGCGCTGGCCGCGCCCACCAGGGCCAGACCTATCAACGGAGCAAAGAAGGCTCGTTTCATGCGCTCAGCCTCTCTCCGGGACCTGAGCCGAGGCTGACCGGGCGTTGAGCCGGACTGAAGACAATGGGGGCTGTCCCGGCGGAGGGGACACGCCCGCCCCCCGGCGCGGCGCGGGCCTACACTCGCCCGGTGACTGCTGCGCCCCCTGCCGATTCCAGCCGCGCCGTCCTGAGGTTGCCCGAGTTCCGGGCGATGCTCCTGGCGACCGTGTGCAGCACCCTGGCCGGGCGCGCGGTCGCGCTGACGGTGGCCTACCAACTCTACCAGCTCACGAAAAACCCGCTGACGCTGGGGCTGCTGGGGCTGGTCGAGGCGATTCCGGCCCTGAGCCTCGCGCTGCTGGGCGGCGTGGTGGCCGACCGCAACGACCGCCGCCGCATCCTGCTGATCACCACCACGCTGGAAGTGCTGTGCGCCGCGCTGTTCTTCCTGTACGCGCCGCACGCCCCGGTGTCGGGCTACGTGCCCATCCTGGCCCTGATCTTCACGCTGGGGATGGCGCGGGGCTTTTCGGACCCCGCGCTGCCCGCCTTCGAGGCGCAGGTCGTGCCGCGCGCCCTGCTGCTGCGGGCCTCGGCGTGGCAGTCGAGCGCCTGGCAGGCCGCCGCGATCATCGGTCCGGCGCTGGGCGGCGTGCTGTACGCGGCGGTGGGGGCGCGGGGGGCCTACGCCTTCGCGGCCGTGCTGTACGCGCTGGCGCTGGGCTGCCTCGCCTACGTGAAGCCCAAGCCCCGGCCCGCCTTCACGCCCGGCGAGCCGATCTGGCAGAGCGTGAAGGAGGGGCTGGCCTTCGTGGTGCAGCGGCAGGTGCTGGTGGGCAGCATGGCGCTGGACCTGTTCAGCGTGCTGTTCGGGGGCGCGGTGGCGCTGCTGCCGGTCTTCTCGTCGGACATCCTGAAGGTGGGGCCGCAGGGGCTGGGCATCCTGGTCGCGGCCCCCAGCATCGGGGCGCTGGCGGTCATGCTGTACGCCACCCGCCGCCCGCCGGGCCGGGGCGCGGGGCGCATCCTGCTCTTGGCCGTCGCGGGCTTCGGCGTGTGCATGGTGGTGTTCGGGCTGTCGCGCAACTTCGCCCTGAGTGTGCTCGCGCTGGTCTTCGCGGGGCTGTTCGACGGCATCAGCATGGTGATCCGCAAGGCGACCCTGCGCCTCAAGGCCCCGGACCACATGCGCGGGCGCGTCAGCTCGGTGAGCAGCATGTTCATCGGCGCGAGCAACGAACTCGGGGCCTTCGAGAGCGGCGTGGCCGCCAGCGCCCTGGGCACCGCCCGCAGCGTGTGGGCCGGCGGCCTCCTGACCCTGGCCGTGGTCGCCGTGACCGCCTGGCTCGCCCCCGAACTGCGCGCGATGGACCTCACCGACATCGCCGAGGACCGCACGCCGGAAGAGGCCGGAGGGCGGGCGATGAAGGTCGAGCAGGGCTGGGAGAGTTAGAGGGAGTGGGGGGTGGGAAGTGGTGAGTGGAAGAAGGTGGGGACGAGGTAGTGGAGGTTGCCGGGTGGTCTATGTGCGCCCCTTGTCCAGAGCCTCTGTGCTTTTCCCCCTCCCCTCCTACTGCCGGTACTCCCGCCCCTTCCAGACCGCCCGGCGCCGCAGCGCCCGCGCGTAGACCGGCAGCATGAGCAGCGGCGTGACCGGCCCCAGCGCCCCCTCGGCCAGATCGGCGGCGCGGCGGCGGCCCGAGAGCAGGTTGACGAGGGGACGCTCCAGCACGCTCGCCAGCCGCAGCCAGCGCGCGCCCGGCACCGGCAGCAGCCAGGGCAGCGTGTAGGCCGCGAGTTGCAGCGCAAAGGTGAGGGGCAGCAGCGCCCGCACGCCGCCGTGGACCCCCAGCAGGCTCTTGCCCAGGCCGCGCACCGACGCCGGGTACGAGCGGTACATCCGCACGCCCAGGCCCCCCTGCCCCAGCGCCAGCGACAGCCGCCCACCCGAGGCCCGCAGTTCGTAGGCCAGCCGCACGTCTTCGAGCAGTTCGCCGCGCACCGCCGCGTGCCCGCCGAGCGCGCCGTAGGCCGCGCGCCGGAAGGCCATGACCTGCCCGTTGGCCGCGCTCGCCCGCGCCGAGGGCAGCCGCAGAAAGGCGAAGGGCAGCCCCAGCAGCAGCGTCTGCTCGACGAGCGGGGTCAGCAGGCGCTCGCCGGGGGTGCGGTTGTCCTGGCGCGGCCACACGCTCAGGAGGTCGGCCTCCGAGGTCTCCAGCTCGCGTAGCAGCCCGCCCAGCGCGCCGGGCCCCCACATCACGTCGGCGTCGGTAAAGACCAGCACCTCGCCCGCCGCCGCCCCCGCGAGCTGCTGGCAGGCCCAGGCCTTGCCGGTCCAGCCGGGGGGCAGGGGCGCGCCCCGCAGCACCCGCGCGCCCAGCCGGGCGGCCACGGCGGCGGTGTCGTCCGAGGACTGGTCGTCCAGCACGAGCACCTCCGCGCCCTGGGCGAGTACGCCGGGCAGGTGGCGGGCGAGGTTGTGCGCCTCGTCACGTGCGGGGATCAGCAGCGACACCCGCGCGCCGGGCGGCGTGGGCGCGGGCCGCAGCCGGGGAAAGGCCAGGGCGTTGTGCAGCAGCGTGGCGGCCTTGTAGGCCACGAAGGGAAAGACGAACGCACCGTACAGCGTCCTCCAGCCGGGCCTCACCGGCGCTCCGTGAGCAGGGTCAGCAGCCGCGCGGCCACGCCCACCCGGTCGTGGGTGCTGCCCTGCCCGCGCACCACGCGCAGGTAGCCGTCCGGCGGAGCTTCGGGGTCGGCGGCGCGCAGGTCGGCGTCGAGGGCCGCGAGCAGCGCCCCTAGCGCCGGGCGCAGGGCCTCGCCGGTCGTGGGCGGCCCGAAGCGCAAGAAGGCCTCGGGATGCTGCGCGCCGCGCATGACGACCCGCAGGGCCACCGGCACGAGCGGCACGCCCGCCACCCCCGCGACCCAGGCCGCGCCGGGCCGCAGCGCCGCGAGCTGCGCCGAGACTCGCCCCTCGGGAAAGATGACCATCCACTCGCCTGCGCGCGCCGCACGCACCGCCGCGCGCAGGTCGCCCGCGCCGATGGCCCCCACCCGCCGCAGAAAGGGAAAGCGGACGAGCTGGCCCGGCAGCATCATCACGCGGGCGGGGTGGCCGACCGTCCAGGCGAGTTCGCGCAGGAGGTAACCGTCCCACCACGACCCGTGGGTGGGGGCCACCACCGCGCCGCCCGGCGGCAGCGGCCCACGCAGGTACACGCCCGCCAGCTCGCGGCGAACGCTGGCGCGGATGCTGCGGCGCACGGCGGCCTCGGCCCAGTCCCAATCCGACCCGGGCCAGGCCGGACCGGGCCGGACGCCCGCGCGGCGCTCACTCACGGCGCACCAGGCGGGCCAGACCCAGGCCCAGCCCCATCGCCAGCAGGGTCACGGCCGCCTCGACATACCGGCCCACCAGGACGAGTCCCCCCGGCAGGAAAAAGGTCTCGATGGGATACGCGAGCGCGAAATCCCCCTCGCGGTCCTGGGGGCGGCGGGTGAACAGGGCCGACCCCAGGCGCGTCAGGGCCCAGGCGATCAGCCCACCCACCGCCCACCATCCCAGAAAGTTCTGGAGGGGGGCTCCGGCCCACAGCGGATGCGGATCACTCCAGCGCCAGAAGCCCTGGGCGGTCATCAGGGGTTCGAGGCCCACGTCCCACAAAGCCAGCAGCCCCCCGGCCAGCACCGGCCGGCCGCCCGCGAGCCGGGTCGCCGCCAGCGTCAGGGCGAACCAGCCCAGCGGCACGATCAGGGGTACGCCCAGCACGAGTGGCCCCGGCGCGCCCGCATAGCTGTAGACCCCGAAGGGAAAGCCCGTGTGGCTTCCCAGCAGCTCGGCCCCCCACCCTGCCCCGAAGGCGAGGGCGGCCAGTCCCGCCGCGCGCCCCCAGCCCACCCGCTCGGCCGCGTACGCCAGCGCCGAGACGAACAGCGCCGCCGTGCTTGCCAGCCCCAGCACCGGAAAGCCCTGCGGCCACAGCGGCACCGGAATTTTCAGGGCGACGTACAGGGCCAGCCCCCACATCCAGGGGGGGGTCCGGGCGGCCAGCAGACGCGCCCGGCCGCGCAGGGTGGGCCAGAAGGCCGCGCCCAGCGTGTCGCCCGCCAGGGCCAGCGCGCCCGCGAGCGGCAGCCCCAGCGCGATCAGCCCCCAGCCGGCCGGCTGGTGCGGCCAGCACCAGCAGCGCCCCGGCGAAGGCCACCCCCAGCGCCGCGAAGGCGAGGCCCACGCGCAGCGCCAGGGGCGGCAGGGTCATGTCGGCTGCCCGCGCGCCCGCAGCGCCCGGAAATACCCGGCGGTGGCGGGCGAGACCTCGGCAGGCAGGGCGTCGAGCGGCCACCACGCGACCTCGGCGGCGTCCTCGCGGGCGACCGGCTGGCCGCCCTGATAGGCCGCCACGAAGACGTGTCTGGTCCAGTCCACCGTCTCGCCGTCGGGGGATAGCTGGCGTTGCAGCGGCCCGCCCCAGACCCCCAGACGGCCCAGGCGGCCCACCCGCAGGCCGGTGCCCTGACGCAGCTCACGCCGGGCGGCCAGGGCGTTCCACTCCCACCACGCGCGGCCGCCGCCGGGCACGTCCCACAGGCCGTCGCTGCGCCGCCGCACCAGCAGCACCTCCTGCGCGCCGAGTTCTCCGGGCCGGCAGACCACGACGCCCGCACCCACCTTCCTGATGATCTTCAGTCCGTTCATCTCCAACGCCTCCGGGTCAGGTCACGCACCAGGACACTCGCGGCGTTGCGCCCCGAGGCCCCCATGATGCCGCCCCCAGGATGCGTACTCGCGCCGGTCAGGTACAGCCCCCCCACCCCCGGCCAGCGGTAGCCGCTCGCCTTCATCCAGGGCCGGAAACTGAACATCTGGTCGAAGCTCATCTCCAGGTGCATCACGTTGCCCCGGTGCAGGCCCAGGTTGGTCTCCAGCCACTGCGGCGTCTGGACGAGTTCCCCGACGATGCGGTCGCGGGTGCCGGGCGCGTAGTGCTCGAAGGCGTTCAGGATGTTGTCGCGGGCTTCGTTCACCCGGGTCTCCCACGTGCCCGACGCGAGTTCGTAGGGGTAGTACTGCGCCCACAGCCACAGCACGTCGCTGCCGGGGGGGGCCAGCGAATCGTCCACCGCCGAGAAGCTCATGGCGATCAAGGGCGGGTCGGAGGTCGGCTGCCCGGCCAGATACTCGCCGTAGCCCTTCATCAGTTGCTGCTCGCTCTTGATGAGCAGGCCCAGCCCGGTGCGCGAGTCGGGCTCGGTGTGCTGGCGGTACTGCACCTGCCCGTCCAGGGCGAGGCGCAGCACCATGCCGAAGCCGTTGCCCACCCGCACCTGCCGCGCCGAAGCGGGGACATACTCGTCGGGCAGCGCCCCGGCGGTCGTCAGGACGTGCGCGCCCGACACCACCGCGCGGGCGGTGTACACCTCGCCGCCCTCCAGCCGGACACCCTGGGCCTTGCCGTCCTTGACCAGAATGTCCTTGACGGGCGCATTGACGAACACCTGGCCGCCGTCGGCCTCGATGGCGCGCTTCAGGGCCTTGGTCAGGCCGCCCGAGCCGCCCTTGGGCCGCGCGACGCCGCCCTCGTGGTACAGCGGATGCCACAGCAGGAAAGGCGCGCTGAGGGGGTCGCTCGGCGGGGGACCGCTCTGGGCCGCCATCCAGACCAGGGGCGCGCGCACCCGCTCCTCGGAGAAGTATTCCTTGGCCACGTCGCCGTAGGGCCGCAGGATGCGCGGGAGCTGCTCCATCCAGTCGCGGCCCCGGCCGCTGGACATGACCATCTTGCCCATGTCCAGCGGCCCCGGCGCCGAGTTGAACAGGTCGGCCACCGAGCGCGCGAACGGCGTCCAGTCGTCCAGAAAGCGGCGGTAGGCCTCGCCCTGACCGGGAAAGATCGCCTCCAGCTCGCGGGCGGTGCGGTCGGCGTCGCGGTGGATGAACCACGGCGTCTCGCCGTCCGAGGCGTGGAACATGGGGTCCACTTCGAGGTAGTGCAGGCCGTGGCGCGTCAGCTCCAGCTCGCGCACGACCGGGGTCAGGCGGATCAGGATGTGGGCGCTGCCGCCGTAGTCGAACTGGTAGCCGGGCACGAGTTCCTCGGTGCTCACCGCGCCGCCCACCATGTGCCGGCGCTCGAACACACCCACCTTCAGGCCCGCCTTGGCGGCGTAGGCGGCCGTCACCAGGGCGTTGTGGCCCGCGCCCATCACGATCACGTCGAAATCCGGCATCTGGGGCCAGTGTGGCACGCCCGCGTGCGGGCAGAGCGTCAGGAATGCGCCAGAGTGCCGGGGCTCAGGGCAGCCGCAGCCGGTGACCGCTGCCGAAGGTGACGTTCAGGACCGGCTCCTCGGGGTCGCCGATGTCCACGGCGCACCGGGTCACCTCGACCCCCTCGGGCAGCGTGACCTGCGGGCAGGTGGCCGAAAGCCGGCCGTCCACCTGATCCGTCACGACCTGCAGGTAGAGCCTGCGCGCCGCCGCCTGCTCACCCGCCTGCGTGGCCGTCTGCCGCGCCGAGAGCAGGTTCGGGATCAGGACGGCCGCGAAGACCGGCAGCACCAGCAGCAGGACGTGGGCGGCGATCAGGGCGATCTTGCCCGCTGCCGGAAAGGTCGAAGGAAAGCCCCGCCCAGCCTGCGCCGCGTAGCTGCGGTGGTAGTGCACGAGCTGGGTGAGGCGGGCGCGGTCAGGGACACCCCAGCACTTTAGGCGGCGGGCCGGGCCGCCGCCGCCTCATTTGCCGGAGCCGACCTCGCGCGGCGCCGCGCCGGCCGTGTTCCCGTCCTCCGCCTCGCCGTCCCACAGCGCGCGCATCTCGGGGCTGCGGGCCAGCAGGTCGCTCAGGGTCCCCTCGTCGACCAGGCGCCCACCGGCCATGACCAGAATCCGGTCGGCGCGGGTCAGGGCGGCGCGGCGGTGCGAGACGACCAGGCAGGTCGCGTCCAGCTCGGTAAAGAGGCTGTCCCACAGCGCGGCCTCGGTGCGGGCGTCCAGGGCGCTGCTCACGTCGTCGAAGACCAGCAGGTCGGCCCCCTGCGCGAGCATCCGGGCGACGGCGGCGCGCTGCACCTGCCCGCCCGAGAGCTTGACGCCGCGCGCGCCGACCTCGGTGTCCAGACCCGCCCCCAACTGCGCGAGATCGGGACCGAGCTGCGCGAGCCGCACCGCGCGGTCCAGCTCGGCGGCGTCGGCGCCGCTCAGGACGTTCTCGCGCAGCGGATCGGAAAAGAGGTTGGGCAGCTGCGCCGTATACGCGCTGCGCGGCGGCACGAAGAAGGTCGCGGGGTCCTCCACCGCCTCGCCGTTCCAGAAGGTGCGGCCCGCGTCCTGCGGCATCAGGCCCAGCAGGGCGCGCACGAGCGTGGTCTTGCCGCTGCCGATGCGCCCCGTCACGACCACGAACTCGCCGCGCCGCAGCGCGAAGCTCACGTCCGCGATGCCCGCGCCGCCGGGGTGGTGGGCGCCCAGGCCCTCGACCCGCAGCTCGCGCAGCGGCTCGGCCACCGGGCGCGCGGGGGCGGGCGGCAGCTCGGCGTGCAGGTACAGAGGGTGGTGCTCGACCGGCTGGGTGTCGGGGGCGTCCTGAAGCAGGCGGTGCATGCGCTCGTAGCTCACCCCGGTGCGGCGGTGGCGGGCGATGGCGTCGCCGAAAAAGCCCATCGTGCCGGTCAGGCGCGGCAGCAGGCCGATGAACAGCACGAAATCGGCCACGTCCATCGCGCCGCCCCGGATGCGCGAGGCGCCCATCAGGAGCACGACCCCCACGGCGATGTTCACCATGTTGGTGTTCACGCCCCGGATCAGTTCGGTGAGGAGCACGTCGCGCAGCGCGGCCTTCTGGCGCACGTCGCCGAGCGCGCGCAGGTGCGCCACCATGCCGTCCTCGCGGGCGGCGAGCTTGACGGCGCTCACGGCCCCGAAGGTCTCGCCGATGAAGTCGGTCACGCGGGCGGTCGCCTCGCGCATGCGGCGGCGGTAGCTGCGGATGACCGGCGAGAGCCGCTGCACGAACAGCACCATCAGCAGCAGCGGCGCGCAGACCAGCAGGGTGATCAGGGGGTCCACCGAGGCCATCAGCCCGACGGCGATGGCGGTGTACAGCAGCATGCCTGCGCCGTCCACCCAGACCTCGGTGTAGCCGGCCACGTCGTCCACATCGTCGCGGAAGCGGCTCACCGCCTCGGCGGGCGTGTCGGGCAGGCGCCGCGAGCCGCGCGCGCGCAGCAGGTACGACATCAGGTTGCGCCGCACGAGCGCGTCGAGGGTGTACCACAGCTCGATCCAGGCGCGGAAGGCCCCGTAGAAGATCCCGAAGCGGCTGACCCGCACGAAGGCGAACCAGCCCACCGAGGCCCACGCCGCCAGGATCACGGCGTCCACGCCCTGGCCTGCACTACCCGCCAGCCGCAGCTTGTCGGCTTCCTCCAGGTGACGGAACACGCCGCTGATCGCCAGCGTGAGGAGCGCGGGCGAGGCATGGACCGCCGACCACATGACGAGATTGAAGGCGAACAGGCCCGGCTGGTAGACGAACAGCCGCCGCGAGAGCGCGAAGGTGCGCCCCGGATCGGTCGTCTGGGCGGGGGGGGAGGGGGGGGTGGTCATGGGGTCTCCTGTAGGCGCGCCGGTCATGCCAGCACCGCCGCCGCGCCGGTCTCCGCGCCGTGCAGGCCGCGTTCGGCTCCCTGTCCGGCCCGCAGCAGCGCCGCGTAGTGGCTGCGCGGATCGCGTTCCAGGTCGGCGCGCTCGCCGTTCTCGATGACCTCGCCGCCGCCCAGCACCAGAATCCGGTCCGCGCGGGCCACGGTATCCAGCCGGTGCGCGATGACGATGGCCGTACGCCCCGAGAGCAGCCGGGTCATGGCGCGCGTGAGCTGCGCCTCGGTGGCGGGGTCCAGCCGGCTGCTCGGCTCGTCGAGGATGACCACCGCCGGGTCACGCAGCATGACCCGCGCGAAGGCCAGCAGCTGAGCCTGCCCCGCGCTGAGGCTGCCGGTGGGCAGCGGGGTCCGCACGCCCTGCGCCAGGGTGTCCAGCCAGCTGCCCAGGCCCACCTCGCGCAGCGCCTCCTCGACCCGGTGGTCGGGCACGGCCGCGTCGAAAAAGCTGAGGTTGTCGCGCACGCTCGCCTGGAACAGCTGCACGTCCTGGGTCACGACCGCCACCCGCGAGCGCAGGTCGTGCAGCCGCACGTCGCGGGTGTCCAGTCCACCCAGGCGCACATGGCCGCCCGTGGGGTCGTAGAGACGCGAGACCAGCCGGGTCAGGGTGGTCTTGCCGCTGCCGGTGCGGCCCAGCAGGCCCAGGGTCTGCCCGGCTTCCAACGTGAAGTTCACGTCGCGCAGTACGCCGCGCGACTGCGGGTCCTCGGGCGCGTAGCTGAACTCCACCCCCTCGAAGCGCACCTCCAGCGGGCCGGGGGGCAGGGTCCGTTCGCCTTCCGGGATGCCGGTACGCAGCGCCAGCAGCTCGCCGATGCGGCCCAGGCTGGCCCCCGCCTTCTGGAGGTCCTGAAGCTGCTGCGTGAGCTGGTCGATGGGTTCCTCGACCATGCTCATGTACTGGTAGAGCAGGAAGGCCGTGCCCAGCGTGATGGCCCCCGCCGCGTACAGCCCGACCGCCGCACTCAGGATGCCCACGTAGCCCACCGCGAACAGCACCATGCTGAGCTGCCAGACCACGTTGCGCCGCGCCCACGACAGCACGCTGCGAGAAAAGAAGTCGCGCTGCACGCGCAGGAAGCCGCGCAGGTGGTGCTCGCCGGCCCCCAGGGCGCGCACGTCCTCCAGGCCCGCGAGGCGTTCCTCGACGTAGCCGAACAGGCGGGCACTCGACTCGCGTTCCAGGCGGGTCGGCTCGACCCCCCGCTTGCGGACGCGGTTCATGAGGAACAGGGTCACGCCCACGAAGACGGTGATCGCCAGGCCGACCCGCACGTCGGTGACATAGAACATGACGACCGCGCCCGTGAGCAACAGCGCCGCCCCGAAGACCCGCACCGCGAATTGCGAGAAGAAGTTGCTCAGGGCCGTCACGTCGCCGTCGATGCGCTCGATCATCTCGCCGGGGGTACGTTCCTTGTGCTCGCGCATGTCCAGCGAGAGCAGATGGGCCATGAGGTCGCCGCGCAGGCGGTTGGTGGCCGTCCAGCCCACCCGCGCCCCCACGTAGGTCGCCCCGGCGTTCAGGAGCTGTACCCCCACCGCCAGCGCGATGTACAGCCCCGCGAGCCGCAGCAGCAGGCCCATGTCGGCCCCCGCCCCGAGCCGCGCGCTGTCGATGAAGCGCTTCATGATCTGCGGCAGCACGAGGTTCAGGCCCGTGGCCCCCAGCAGCAGCGCGGCCAGCCCGGCGACCGCCCACTTGAGCGGCCCGAGATACTGCCGCAACACATTCAGCGACCCGGTCGGGGGGCCGGAACGTGGCGGCGCGGCCGAAGAGGAGGAAGGAGAAGAAGGCGCCATCCTCCCAGGCTAGAGCGCGCTCCGTACTCCCGCATCCGCCGAGTGGCGCATCGCCCGGCCATGCGGGACGACCCCTGGTCAGCCCAGCAGACGCTCCAGCTCGGCCTGCCGCACGGCGAGCTCGGTCTCGGACACGGCCGGGTCGCCCGCTTCGACTTCAACCTCGCCCAGCGGCACCCAGCTCACGCAGCCGAGCATGCCGGGGGTCTCGTCCAGCACCAGCGGCGCGGTCAGCGGGCGCACCCGCAGCAGCAGCGCGTGCACCCAGGGGCGGTTGCGGTAGTGGAAGCGGCGCTCGATGGCCCCGGCGGTCAGCGCCTGCAATGGCTCCAGCGCCAGCGCCCCCTCCAGCGACTCGACCTTATGCACGGCGACGACCTCGGCCAGGGCCGGAAAGTGGATCTGGCCGGGGGCAGGGTCGTCGCGCAGCAGGGGCTGGTATTCGCCCTTCAGTTCCTGCGGGTTCTGGTGCAGGAAGGTCGGGTAGAGCAGGAAGCGGCGGTGCTCGACCTCGAAGCCGTCGTGCGTTTCCATGATGCCGCCCTTGCGGATCAGGAGAGAGAGGTGGCCTCCTGCGAGGAGCCGGGACTGGGTATCCCATTCTTTGAGGGCGGAGAGGGGCATGGCTGAACTTTAGCGGCTGCCCTGCGGGTGGATGCCCCCGCTGCCAGCGCGACCCCCATGAAGAACCACGCAATAGGCGCAAAACGAATGACCTCGGGCCAGGTGAAGAGGTAGATGGAGTAGGCTACCAGAGCGGCAGAGAGGCCCGGTGCGATTAAGCGGCTTAACCAGATGGCCCAGCTCAGCAAACCGATAAAGGCCAGGGCCACCGGCAAGCCATAGGTCAGGGCGTAGTCCATATACTCGTTGTGGACTTTATTCACACCAATCTCGAAGCTTTCCCGCTTCCCATCCGGACGCCCCAGAATAAAACGGGGCGGTCCTTCCGACACTTGAGGCAGCCGGCGCGCACTTCGCACGTCCCCCAGATGACTCTCAGCGAGCAGGGCATCGGCGGGCCGGGTGGCCATGACACGCCACAAAGCGGGCGGACCCCAGCCTGTTAGGGGCTTCTGAGCGATACCGATCAATGCTGAATGCCACAGGACACCCCTTCCACTGCTGTCCGTAATGTTCTGACCGCTTGTCCCACCGAAGCTCCGCGCCACCGACCGCGGAAGCTGTGCTGCGCCGACGCACAGCAGTATCCCCAGAACCAGAGCCGTGCCTGTCGGCCACGTCAACCAGCGCCGATTCCATAGCAGCAGCCACAAGAGACCCACGCCACCTGCCAGCCACGGCCCACGCGACCAAGAACCCGCCAGACCCCACGCTACGAGCAGCAGCGCCACCCAGCCCCAGGCACGCTCCTGGCCCCGCAGGTGCGGCTGTACCCCAACCAGTAGCGGGAGCAGCAGCGCCAATACCCCGCCCATGTACCCCCGATGGCCCAGCGTGCCCCCAAACGCTGTGGCGACTACTCCCTGAAAGGCCCCTTCTCCAATGACGCCCAGCAAGGTGAGTTGCTGCAAGACGTTAGGAAGTGCGAGTGCGGCTCCTCCCACCAGTGCGGCGCGGGCCAGCGTGAGCGTCGCGCCTCCAGCCGGCGTGGCCTGCATCCAACCCAGCCCTGCGAAGGCAACCAGCACGTACAACAGGTGCATGAGCACTCCGTCCGCCCGGTCCGACGCACCCAACCATGTCAGGACTGCCGGTTGAATTGCTGCCGAGCACAGCAGCCACACAGCCAGCGCCAGCAGTCCCCAGGCGGGCGCCGTCCACCTCAGCGCCCCGGCCCCCCACGCCTGCCACACCATCAGCAGCGCAGCGGGCAGGACCACCCCATAGACCCACCACAACTTCGGTTGAAGGTAAATCACGTCAAACGACGGCGCTACCGTCGGGTTGATCACCAGGGGTAGCGCAAACAGGGCGAACAGGAGAAGTGAAGGAGACGTGAGCAATGGCGATCTGCCAGATCTACGGCTCATGGGAAGTTAATCCCCCCAGCACCCGTTACCGAGAAGGCTGTGGCTCCCGGGGCGTTGTTTTCTACATTCGATGGTGTGGCCGTAATCATGGTCGCCCCTCGCCGGTCCCAGATGTCGAAGACATAGGTGAAATTCAGCGTACTCGCGGTCGAGCGGTCACGATAAAAGATGTTCCGATTCCTACAGGCGCTGTCGAGATTGGCCATCAGACTATCCAACAAGGCGGCGTCACTGGCGGTGGCCAGGTAGGTCTTGTGGTCTACCTGCGAAATCGCTTCCGCCGTCTGAAGGCTCTTTGCACACATCCGTGCCCCCGTGTCGTAGGAACGCCTTTGGGACGCCAGAAGACCGGGGATCATTATTAGTGCGAGTACGCCGATAATGGCGATGACGACAAGAAGCTCGATCAGTGTAAAGCCAGCAAGATTGAATTTCATACAATTCATTGATAATACGAGCAGAAGGACAGCAGACTTAGCTGCTGTCCTTCTGCCTAAAGTTGTGACTTAGCTGCCCGACAGTGCGTTAGGGGTAGCGGTGAAGGTCTTGTTGCCACGCGTGTCCTTCACGTCAATGCTGTAGTTGCCAGCCACACCCGCAGCGGTCGCAGCGGTCATGGTGGGGGTAATCACCATGTTGGTATTCATGCAGCTCGCGGAGAGACCCATCGCATCGTAGGTGGTGCTGACAGCGACGCCATTAGTATCAGTGCCGGTAATAGCAGTCGCAGAAGTCGCGGTCGTACCAGAGGCCTTGGTCAGGGGGAAGTAAGCCTGCTTGTCAATTTGGTAGGTCGCTTCAGCGGTCTGGATGCTCTTGGCGCAGGCTTGCGCGCCCGTATCATAGGCACGCTTCTGGGCACCCAGCAGGTTGGGGATCAGCACGGCCGCCAGGATCCCGATGATGGCGATGACGATCAGCAGCTCGATCAGGGTGAAGCCTTGGGTGTTGTTCTTCATGGTGTTCTCCTGGGTTCGGCGCGGCGGATAAAGGATGGATGGATCGCCTCGCCTGTTAGGGCATTGACAGTTCCGGGTGTCTCCCGTCCCTGCTTGACCACAGGTTACGAAGCGTGTCCTCACAGGTCTCTTACGTTTCCGGGGCCGCAGCGACCTTCAAGTGGGGGGCCCACCCCAGACATCCATCCGACGGTTTGACCGATCAGCACGGTCTTTTATGCCTCCTCCCCTGTACAGCCAGACACCTGTCAGAGTTCACCAGATGACCGGGCGCGCCGGGGTGCTATGCTGCGGGACAGTTCAGTCCGGACCCGGCCCGCAGGCCAGGGACCGGGCCGGATGGAAGGCAGAGGTTTCGCCTCCACCCCAATTCCACTCCTCCAGCCCCCGCGCCCCGCGCAGGCGCACGGCGTCTTGCCGTCGCCGCGCCCGGGCCGGTCCTGTGGCCGGAAAACGAGGCCCACCTTGGAACTCACCCCCCGCGTCCCCCCGCACAGCACCGAGGCCGAGGTCAGCGTGCTGGGCAGCGTGCTGCTCGACAACGACACCCTGACCAGCCTGGGCGACACCGTCGGCCCCGAGATGTTCTACCGCGAAGGCCACCGCAAGATCTTCGCCGCCATGCGCACCCTGCAGGAACGCGGCGAACCGGTGGACCTCGTGACCCTCAGCGAGGACCTGCGGGTCAAGGGCCTGCTCGACGAGGTGGGCGGGCTGACCTACCTGATCGGGCTGTCCGAGCAGGTGCCCACCGCCGCCTACGCCGAGCACTACGCGCGCATCGTGCAGGAAAAGCACACGCTCCGGCAGCTCATCGGGGCGTCGGGCCGGGCCATGCAGCTCGCCTACGACGCGGCGCTGCCGCTCGAGGACCTGCTCGACAAGGCCGAGAAGATGATCTTCGAGGTCGCCGAGCAGAAGAAGAAGGGCGAAGCCTTCCAGGAAATGAGCGAGGTCGTCCACAACACCTTCGAGTACATCACCCTGCTGCACGCCAACAAGGGCATCCCCGACGGCGTGAGCAGCGGCTTCCGCGACCTCGACGAGCAGATTTCGGGCCTCCAGAAGGGCAGCCTGAACGTGCTGGCGGCCCGTCCCTCGATGGGCAAGACGGCCTTCGCGCTCTCCATCGCCCAGAACGTCGCCCTGCGCGGCGAGAAGACGGTCGCGGTGTTCAGCCTGGAAATGCCGAGCGTGCAGCTCGCCCTGCGCATGCTGTGCAGCGAGGCGCGGGTGGACATGAACCGCATCCGCAGCGGGCAGCTCGGCGAGCGCGACTTCGAGCGGCTGGCCCACGCGGCCGGGCGGCTGGCCGAGGCCCCGATGGTCATCGACGACGAACCGGACCTGACCCTGAACAGCCTGCGCAGCAAGCTGCGGCGCATCGCCGCGCAGCACGGACAGCTCGGGCTGGTGGTCATCGACTACCTCCAGCTCATGTCTGGGGGCAAGAGTTCGGGCGGCTCGGACAACCGCCAGCAGGAGATCAGCACCATCTCGCGCGGCCTCAAGGGCCTGGCGCGTGAGCTGGAGGTGCCGGTCATCGTGCTGTCGCAGCTCTCGCGCGCGGTCGAGCAGCGGCCCAACCACCGGCCGATGCTCTCGGACCTGCGCGAGTCGGGGGCCATCGAGCAGGACGCCGACATCGTGATGTTCATCTACCGCGACGAGTACTACAACAAGGAAACCGACCAGCAGGGCATCGCGGAGATCATCATCGGCAAGCAGCGCAACGGCCCGGTCGGCACGGTCAAGCTGCAGTTTCACAGCGCGCATGTGCGGTTCAACGATCTTGCGCCGGAGGGCGTGTAATGGCGGAAGATCAGAGCAGCGGAACGCAGGGCGCGGGGCAGCGCAGACGCAGGCGGCGGCGCGGCGGCCCGAACGGGACGCAGGGCGGCGCGGCGGCCCGGCCAGCCACCCTGCGCCCCGGACAGGTGACCAACACGACCGCCGTGCCGGTTCCGGCCGCCCCCCAGAAGCGCGGCCAGAAGCGCCCTCTGGCCGACCCGCGCATCGGCGTGGGCTGCATCGTGCTGCGCGGCGACGAGATCCTGCTCGTGCGCGAGCGCGGACGCTGGTCGCTGCCCAAGGGCGGGCTGGAGGCGGGCGAACTCGTGCAGGACGGCGCGCGGCGCGAGACCTTCGAGGAGACCGGACTGGTCGTGGAACTGCGCGACCTGGCCTTCATCGTCGAGTTCCAGGCGCAGACCTGGGGGCATCACCTCCAGTTCTTCTACACGGGGCGCGAGGTCGGCGGGCAGCTCCAGCCGCGCGACCCCGACCGCGACGTGCAGGAGGCCCGCTTCGTGCCGGTGCGGCAGCTGCGCGAGTTCATCCGGTTCCGGCCGCGCCTGGTGGCCCTGGAGACGTGGCTGCGCGAGCGCCGGCCCCGGCATTTCGTGTTCAATCTCGACAAGGAGCCGGCCATGCTGCGCAAGCGGCGGCGGGTGGGCGAGAACGGCGCGGTGGTGGCGACCCTGCCCGAGCCCGACGGCGAACCCGACTTCTAGGCCGCGCGGTCGTGATGGGATCGCCCGCGCGCCGCTCGGCTATGCTGGGGCCATGACGCGCCGCGTTTCTTCTTCCGACGCCTCCCCTGCCCGGGCCGGGGTGCTGGACGGTCAGATCATCGCGGTCACGGGGGCCGACCAGGGCTACGGCCGCCTGGTGAGTGCCGCGCTGGCCCGCGAGGGTGCGGGCGTGGTCCTCATCGGGGACAACTCCGAGACGCTGGCCGCCGCCGCGAGCGGCATCGAACTCGCGGGCGGCGCGGCCATTCCCATCAAGGCCGACGTGTCGGTGCCCCTCGACTGGCTCAGTGCGCAAAACCGCGTGCTGGAGATCTTCGGGGCGCTGCACGGCATCGTGCATCTGGCCGACAAACGCACGAACACGGTCTTCAACATGCTCAGCGAGGGCGAGTGGATGAATCTATTCAACTGCAACGTCAAGAGCACGGTCGCCATCGCCCAGATCCTCGCCCGCCGCCTGCCCGACACCTGGCTGACGGTCATCGGGCCGCACCTCGACGAGACGGGCCTGCAGGTCTACCCGCAGCGCGGCGCGATCCGGGGCCTGGTCGAGAACGGCGCGGGGGTCGACCTGCGCATCAATCTGGTGTCGCCCTCGCGCGCGAGCAGTGGCGACGAGATCCTCGACCGGCCCCTGGCCGACGCGGTGGTCACGCTGGCCTCGCCCCGGCTGCGGCACCTGCGCGGCAACCTCATGGACATTCCGCTGGCCCCCGCGCCCAAGGTGCGCGTGCCCGAGGCGTACCTGCTGTGAGCGCCCCCGCATGAGGTGTCCCTACTGCTCCGCCCCCGACTCGAAGGTGGTCAACTCGCGCCCCAGCGACGAGGGGGCCAGCATCCGGCGGCGGCGCGAGTGCCTGACCTGCGCGCGGCGCTTCACGACCTACGAGCGCGCGCAGCTCGAACCGCTGATGGTGGTCAAGCGCAGCGGCCCGCGTGAGGCCTTCAATCCCGACAAGCTGCTGCGCGGCCTGAGCCTGGCGACCGAGAAGCGGCCGGTCGATCCGGCGCTGCTGCGGGCCTTCGCCTACGGCTTCGAGGACGACGTGCAGGCCGCCGAAATTCCCAGCACCGAAATCGGCCGCCGCGCCATGACCTTCCTGCGCCCGCTGGACGACGTGGCCTACATCCGCTTCGCGAGCGTGTACCGCGATTTCGACAGCCTGGAGCGCTTCATCGAGGAAATCCGGGGCCTGAAGGGCAGTGGCCCCGAACCGGAAGACGGTTAGGGACAGCGGCGCGGCATCCGGGAAAGGGCATCCAGGAAAGGCCTGGACGCACGACTGCGCCTTGGGAACTAGACTCCGCCCAGGACCGTCGGGCCTGGACACCACGGCACAGCCGCTCCCGGGGCGCGGTGGCCGACCTGTGGGCGATCCGGGAGGGCCACACCGTCCCCGACTCCGCACGGACCGGGAACCTTTCGCAGCCCGTGCAGGACACCCCCCGGCCCTCGCCGGTCTGCCGTGACACAGGCCCCCCCTCAGCCCCGCCCCGGTCCCCCCTGCGCCGCCGGACGTGGGCGCACCGGCCCCGCGTTGGCCGGGGTATGGCCCCGTACGCCCTCCAGCAACCGGCGGATCACCGCGAAGTCGGCCTCCAGGTCGCCGGTCGGGGTGACGTAGCCCACCACGCCCACCTGCCGCCGACCCCAGTCGAGCACCGTGATGCCGATGGGCACCTGCGCCTCCAGGGCCATGTAATAGAAGCCGGTCTTCCAGAACTCGGTGCGCCTGCGCGTGCCCTCGGGGGCCACCGTGAGCATGATCTCGGGTTCGCGCTCAATCAGGGCGACCACCGCGTCCACGAAGTTGCCCCCCACCCGGCGGCGGTCGATGGGCAGCCCGCCCACCGCGCGCATGAACAGGCCCACCGGGAACACGAAAATCTCCCTCTTGGCAATGAAGTGGGCGGGCGAGCGGGTCGCCCACTTCCAGAGCAGCCCGATCCAGAAGTCGGCGTTGTCGGTGTGCGGCGCGACGGCGGCCACGAAGCGCGGCGGCGTGGGCGCGGCCAGCAGCGGCGTCCAGCCCCGGCGGCGCAGCGCCCACGCCCCGAAGCGCGACAGGAGGGTGGGAGAGGAACCGGGCCACGCGGCGGACATCCCGGCGAGTCTAACTTTCGCCGGCGTGGGGGCCGGCGCGGCGGGACGCGGTTCAGGGCCGCCTGAAGCCTTCCCTACCGGGATCACACCTCGCCTAACGGTCGTTAGGTATACTGGGATCAGCAACAATTCAGGAGGTGTCTTTCCGTGACCCAGACCACCCGACCAGCCCAACCCAGTGACGGCGAAACGGCCGAGCAGCACGCGGCCTTCGAGGCCCGTATCGCGCGGGGCGAGAAGATCGAGCCCGGCGACTGGATGCCGGCCGAGTACCGCCACCAGCTCATCCGCATGATCTCGCAGCACGCGCACAGCGAGGTGGTGGGCATGCTGCCCGAGGGCGAGTGGATCTCCCGCGCGCCGAGCCTCAAGCGCAAGACGATCCTGATGGCGAAGGTGCAGGACGAGGCCGGGCACGGTCAGTACCTCTACCACGCCGCCGAGACGCTGGGCGCGACCCGCGAGGACATGCTCGCGGCGCTGCTCTCGCGCCGGGCCAAGTACAGCTCGATCTTCAACTACCCGACCCACAGCTGGGCCGACGTGGGCATGATCGGCTGGCTGGTGGACGGCGCGGCCATCAAGAACCAGACCATGCTGGCGGGCTGCTCGTACGGGCCGTACTCGCGGGCGATGGTGCGCATCTGCTCGGAGGAGACCTTCCACCACAAGCAGGGCAAGGAAATGATCGTGCTGTACGCCCAGGGCACCCCCGAGCAGCGCGCGATGGCCCAGGAAGCCCTGAACCGCTGGTGGTGGCCCTCGCTGATGATGCTGGGGCCGCACGACGCCGACAGCCCCAACAGCGGCGTGCTGGCCAGATGGGGCGTGAAGCTCAAGAGCAACGACGCGGTGCGCCAGGAATACCTCGACGAGCACGTGCCCGAGCTGCTCGAAGCGGGCCTGACCATCCCCGACCCCGATCTCTTCCGGGGCGAGGACGGCCACTGGCGCCACGGGCCCATCGACTGGACGGAGTTCTGGGCCGTCATCAAGGGCGAGCGGGGCCTGGGCGAGACCCGCCTGGGCGCCCGGCAGGCCGCCCACGACGACGGCGCGTGGGTGCGCGAGGCCATGCAGGCCTACGCCGACCGCGAGCGCCGCCCCGCGCAGGCCGCCGACTGATGACGGCTGGTGCCCCGACCCCCGAAGCCCAGCTTCAGGAAACACAGCTTCAGGAAACACAGCTTCAGGAAACACAGTGGCCCCGCTGGGAGATCTTCAAGCAGGACACGGCCGCTCGTCCCCTCCAGGCGGTGGGCAGCGTCCATGCCGGCGACCCCGAACACGCCCTGCTCACGGCGCGCAACGTCTTCGTGCGGCGGCCGGCAGCCGTGAGCCTGTGGGCGGTGCGCGAGGACGACCTGCTCACCGCGACCCCCGAGGCCCTCGCCACGCACCCGGAGCTGCTGGCGACCCCCGGCGAGGCGGGCCGCTACCAGGTGGGCATCAAGGCGACGGCCAAGCGCAGCATGACCTTCGTGGACCTCGTGGGCGCGGTCGAGGCGAGCGGCCCTGGCGACGCGCTGGGGCAGGCGCGGGCGCTGCACCCGGACGCGCTGGCGTGGCAGGTCTTCGCCGAGGCGGCGGCCGTCAAGAGCGACGCCAGCCCCGAGACGGTCGAGAGCTGGTTCGCCCCGGCGCGGGACAAGACCTACAAGCAGCAGCAGTTCTACGGCGTGATTGGCCGGCACGTCTCGGCGTTCAAGCAGTCGGGCAAGCCCGCCCAAGCCGAGGAGACCCCATGACCGCCACCCTTTCCGAAACCCTGAATGCCGCCGACCTCTCGCCCGCGCAGCGCCGGGGCCTGATCGCCCGTTTTCAGGCGCTGGCCGACGACGAGATCGTGCTCGCGCAGCGGGACGGCGAGTGGACCGGGCACGCGCCCATCCTGGAAGAGGACATCGCGCTGGCGAACATCGCGCAGGACGAGCTGGGGCACGCCTCGCTGTACCTGGAGCTGCGCCGCGAGCTGGACGGCAGCGACCCCGACCGCCTCGCCTTCTTCCGGGACGCGGGCGAGTACCGCTGCGCGCGGCTGGTCGAGCTGCCGCGCGGCGACTGGGCCCTGACCATGCTCCGGCAGTTCCTGTACGACGCCGCCGAGGCCCTGTGGCTCGACGCCGCGCAGGCCAGCCGCTACGCCCCGCTGGCCGGGGTCGCCGCCAAGGCGCTGCGCGAGGAGAAATTCCATCTGCAACACAGCGCCCTGTGGGCCGAGCGCCTGGGCCGGGGCACCCCCGAGAGCGCCCGGCGCGCGCAGACCGCCCTGGACACGCTGTGGCCCCACGCCGCGCAGCTGTTCGCGCTCCTGCCGGACGAGGCCGACCTGGTCGCCGCCGGTCTGCTGCCCGACCCCGACGCGGTGCGGGACCGCTGGGAAGCGCTGGTCGGTGGACACCTGAGGGACCGCTGCGACCTCGACGTGCCTCCGCTGCCCGGTGCAGGTGAGGGCCGCGAGGTCCACACCGCGCACCTCGCCCCGCTGCTGACCGAGATGCAGGCGGTGGCCCGCGCCCACCCCGGCGCCGGGACGTGGTGAGCGTGCCCCAGCCCCGGCAAATCCCTGCCGCGCCCCTGACCCCCAAGGCCGTCTGGGCCGCGCTGAGTGGGGTGCCCGACCCGGAGATTCCGGTCGTGTCCATCACGGACATGGGCATGGTGCGTGCCGTGCAGGTGCGCGGCGGAGCGGTGGAGGTCACCTTTACCCCGACCTTCAGCGGGTGCCCGGCGCTGCACACCATCCGCGCAGGCATCGAGGAGGCGGTGCGGGGGCTGGGGGCCGCCGAGGTGGAGGTGCGCAGCACGCTCACGCCGCCCTGGACGACCGACTGGATCGCCGAGGACGCCCGCGAAAGACTGCGCGAGTACGGCATCGCACCTCCGGCTCCGGCGGGCGACACGGGCCTGATCCAGCTCACGCCCGAGACCACGCGCTGCCCCCGCTGCGCGAGTTTCGACGTGCGCCTCACCGCCAGTTTCGGGCCGACGCTGTGCAAGCGGCTGTACGTGTGCAACGCCTGCCAGGAGCCCTTCGAGGGTTTCAAGTCGGTCTAGAGTCCTCCGCGCCCCCGGCTTCCTCAACGCCGCTTGACCGCGCCCTCACACCCGGCTGACAGGAAGTGCCTACCCTGAGGGGGACTTACACAGTTCAACCCGGCCGGGTGAAGTCGGGCAGCACCACCGCTCCGTCCAGGCGGAGCTTTTTTCATGCGCCTCCTGGCCCGCGCCTCAGCCGCCCGGCAGCCGGCGCACGGGCAACCGCACCCAGCCCCGGCGCGAGAGCCAGCGCGCGAGGATCACCACCGCCGCGCCGCTCGCCTGGGCCTGAAAGGGCGTGACATACGGGTGGACCAGCAGCACCGTGAAGGCCCCGGCGGCGGCGGCGGTGGCGTAGAGCTGATCGCGGCGGTACATCACCTCCGGGACTTCGTTGGCGATGAGGTCGCGGATGATGCCGCCCCCCACCCCCGAGAGCGCCCCCGTGAAGATGACCCCCAGCGGCCCCAGCCCGAAATTGATGGCCCCCAGCGCTCCCGAGGCCGCGAACAGGCCCAGACCCACCGTGTCGAACACGCTGATGGTCCGCTCGAAGCGCGCGAGGCGCTCCCCGAAGGCGAAGGCCAGCACCGAACCCAGCAGCGCCGCCCACAGGTACGACTCGTCGCGCAGGAACAGGGGCGGGGTCTGGCCGGTCAGCGTGTCGCGGATGGCCCCGCCGCCCACCGCCGTGACGCAGCCCAGCACGAGCACCCCGAACAGGTCGAAGCGCTTGCGTACCGCCAGCAGCGCCCCCGACAGCGCGAAGGCCACGATGCCGATCAGGTCGAGCCAGTGCAGGCCGGTTTGCAGGTCCACGCGGGGCAGCTCCAGTTCGTGCATCGTCACCACTGTACCGGCCCCGCCCGGGCGCACACTGGGGGCATGACGAGGCAGCCCCTCCCCCTCCCGCGCCGCGTCCGGCGCCCGCCCTTTTCCGGCTTTCCGGCCCTCCTGTATCTGGCCTTCACGGGGTCGGCCCTGGCCTCGGCCACCGAGGGCCACAGCGGCCCGCCCGCCTTCATGGCCCAGCTCACGCTGCTGCTGCTCGTGGCGGGGGCCACGGCCTTCGCGTCGTTCCGGCTAGGGCTGGTGCCCATCATCGGCTTCCTGTTCGCCGGGGTGCTGGCGGGGCCGTCGGCGCTGGGCATCATCGACGACCCGGCCCTCATCGGCGCGGCGTCCGAGATCGGGGTGATGCTGCTGCTCTTCACCATCGGCATCGAGTTCAGTCTCGACAAGCTCGCGCGCATCTTCCGGCTGATCTTCGTGGGCGGCGGCCTTCAGGTGGTCCTGACGGTCGCGGCGGCCACGGCCGCGCTGCTGGCCTTCGGGGTCAGCCTGCCCAACGCCGTGTTCACGGGCTTTCTGCTCAGCCTGTCGAGCACCGCCATCGTCACCAAGATCCTGGAGTCGCGCGGCGGTGTGGGCTCGCCCACCGGGCAGGCCAGCCTGGGCATCCTGATTTTTCAGGACCTCGCGGTGGTGGTCATGGTGCTGCTCGTGCCCATGCTCGCCGGGCAGGGGGGCGGCGCGGGCGGGCTGGTGGTGGCGCTGCTCAAGGCGGGCGGCATCGTGGCGGCGGTGCTGCTGCTCGCCCGGCGGGTGGTGCCGAAACTGCTGGAAGTGGTCGCGCGCACCTGCTCGCAGGAGATTTTCCTGCTCAGCACGCTGGCGCTGTGTTTCGCCACCGCCTACCTGACCAGCCTCGCCGGGGTCAGCCTGGCGCTCGGGGCCTTCCTGGCCGGGCTGCTCGTCAGCGAGAGCCGTTTCGGGCGGCAGGCCTTCGGAGAAATCCTGCCCCTACAGATTCTGTTCAGCGCGGCATTTTTCCTGTCGGTGGGCTTGCAGCTCGACCTGGGCTTCCTGTGGACGCACCTGCCCCTGGTTCTGGGGGCCGTGGCCGCCTTCGCCGTGCTCAAGGCGCTCGCGGCGACCCTCAGCGTGCGGCTGCTGGGGTTCCCGCTGGCGACCGCCGCCGCGACCGGCTGGCTGCTGGCGCAGGTCGGCGAGTTCTCGTTCGTGCTGGAGAGCAGCGGGCGGGCGCTGGGCCTCAGTCCGGCCGGCCTGGGCGAGACGGGCACCCAGACCTTCATCGCCGCGACGGTGCTGCTCATGGCCCTCACGCCGGTCATGGCGACCCTGGGCGAACGCCTAGGCGCCCTGGGCCGCGCGCGCCCCGCACCCACCGCCGCGCCCGCCGAAGCCCCCACCCGGGCCGAGCCCAACCCCGAGGCCCCGCTGGCACACCTGAGCGGGCACGTGCTGGTGGCAGGTTTCGGGGACCACGCGCGGCGGCTGGTCAAGGGGCTGGCGGCGCAGCAGGTCCCGTTCGGGGTGCTGACCCTCAGTCCGGACGGGGCCGCGCAGGTCGCCGCGCACGGGCATCCGGTCCTCATCGGGGACTACGCCCGCGCCGGGCTGCTGGGCGACGCCGGGCTGGCCTCGGCCCGCGCGCTGGTGGTCCTCGACGACGTCCCGGAGATGACGGCGCGGGTGGTCGGCGTGGCCCGCACCCTGAATCCGGGCCTGACCATCGTGGCCCACACCGACGGGCCCGAGGAGGTCGCGGCCCTGCGCGGCCTGGGGGCCACCCACGTCCTGACGAGCACCGACGCCGTGGCGCGCGGCGCGCTGAACCGCCTGGGCCTGCTGCCGCCGCCCAGCACGCCCCCCATGACCCTGAGCCCCGAGCAGCGCGGCATGTGCAGCCACGCCCACAGCGTCACCGTGGTCCATCCGCAGAGCACCGACACCTGCCCGGAATGTGTGGCGCTGGGCGACGCCTGGGTCCACCTGCGGGTGTGCATGTCCTGCGGGCACACCGGCTGCTGCGACTCCTCGCCCAACCGCCATGCCAGCGCCCACGCGCGGGCCAGCGGCCACCCCATCATCCGCAGCCTGGAGGCGGGCGAGCCCTGGGCCTACTGCTACCCCGACGACCTGACCGCCCCCCGCTAAGCCTGCCCGGAACTTTTGTCAAAGGGGGGACAGCTGTGCTAGACTCCCGGCTGTTGTCTCGCCCGAACCTGCCCCCAGGGTGCGGGCTGAGAATCTGCCCCGGCGCAGAAATACAGCAAATTACACAGCGCCCGGCGGCTCCAGGAGAAAGAACATGGCGAAGCACCCCGTTCCCAAGAAGAAGACCAGCAAGAGCAAGCGCGACATGCGCCGCAGCCACCACGCCCTCGTCGCGCCCAACCTGACCGAGTGCCCCCACTGCCACGCCAAGAAGCTCTCGCACCACATCTGCCCGAGCTGCGGCTACTACGACGGCCGTCAGGTCCTCGCGGTCTGATCTCCGCACCCACCAGAAGGCTCCCGTCCGCGGGGGCCTTTTTTTGTGCATGGCGGGGCCGCTTCGCCAGATCCTCCGGCCTGGAGGCGGCTCTCCCGGCCCGGAGCATAGGCTTGACGCCGCCTGCATACCGCGCTATTCTCTTTTTATCACCGTCCGAAAGGGCGGTTTTTTTATGGATTGCTCGGAGAGGTCAGGTCATGTCGCCCTGCCTCCCCTCCCTCGCCCTCCTCTGCGCCGACAGGCCACCCCGACCCCTACCCAGGGTGCATAGATCGGCTGCCGACTGCCAAAAATCACCGTTTGAGACGTGGTTTTTCCGTTCGAATGGCTGGAATTGACAGGGGCTGCATACCGCGCTATAGTTTTTCTATCACCGTCCGAGAGGGCGGTTTTTTCGTCTGTCTCTTGGAGGTGGGAACCCGGCACGGCTCCGGCGCGTACCCCCCGGCATGGAATGGACCTGGACAGCCGCAGTGGAACGCGAGCTCGCTTTCGGCAGCGCGCGCATGGAAGTGCTGGAATACACGGCCTCGCCGCTGGAAAAGCCCCTGAGCGGCTTTCATCAGTCGCTGAGCCGCCCGCCGCGCTCGCGGCAGCTGGCGGTGCATGTCGCCGGGGGCGAGGCCACCCTGGAACCGGGCGCGCTGCAATACCTGCGCGGCGACCTGGAGATGCAGGCCACGAACGCGGGCGGGGGCAGCGGCCTGGGCGGTTTCCTGCGCGGCGCGGTGACGGCCGCCGCGACCGGCGAGGGCCTGTACAAGACGGCCTACCGGGGTCAGGGCGTCATCTACACCGAGCCGACGCGCCAGCACCTGCTGCTGGGGCAACTGGAAGACGACACCCTGATCGTGGACGACGGGGCCTTCGTGGCCTGCGTGGGCAACCTGACGGTGGGGCGGCACGTGAACCACGGCTTCGCCAACGCGGTCGGCAGCGGCGAGGGCCGCGTGCAGCCCAAGCTGAGCGGCTCGGGCCTCTTCGCCCTGCAAAGCCCGGTGCCGCCTGAGGAGTTTCAGGTGCTGGAACTGCGCGGCGACACCCTGAAGGTGGACGGCAACCTCGTCGTCGCCTACACGGGTGGCCTCCAGATGAGCGTGGAGCGCAGCTCGCGTGGGCTGCTGGGCAGCGCCAAGACCGGGGAGGGCTTCGTGCAGGTGTACCGGGGCAGCGGCCACCTGTGGCTGGCCCCCACGCTGCCGCTGCACGGCGTGCAGGTCTAGGCCACCCGGCGCACGGCGGTCCCCGCCAGTCGGCGCAGGCGCGCGGGTGGGGGCGGGGCTAGGGTAGAGACAAGAGACACGCCGGACCCGGCCGCGACCGGCCCCGGTCCTCCTTTCCTCTCCACTGCCCCGTCGGGGTGCCCCCAGGTCCGGCCGGGGCACGCCCGCCCCTGGCCGGACCCCGCCATGACCCCCTTCCCTGACCTGACCACCCCCCTCGGCGGCCTGTGGCACGAGCTGCACCGCGCCGTCACCCAGACCCTCGCCCACAACGAACTCGCCCAGGGCGGCCTGATGATCGCGGCCCTGAGCGCCCTGGCGGTGTACGCCCGCAGCCTGCCCACCCAGCTCTGGACCCGCCTGAAGAATCGCTACACCCTGACCCTGGAGGTGCAGGGCGACGACGCGGCCTTTCCCTGGCTGGCGGCGTGGCTCGCGGCGCAGCCCACCGGGCGGCACCTGCGACACCTGGGCGTCGTGACCCGCTTCAACGAGCAGATGGGCGGCCAGAACCTGACACTGGGCACCGACCGCGACGGCGACGACGTGAACGTGCGCCTCGTGCCGCTGAGCGGGCAGGTGCTGCTGCGCTACCGGGGCCACTGGCTGCTCGCGCGCCCCAGCCGCCAGAAGCGCGAGGGCCAGAGCGGCCACACGCTGGGCTATGCGCACAGCCTGACCTTCCGGATGCTGGCCGGGGCGCGCGGCGCGGTGCCGGAGCTGCTGCGCGAGGCCTACGACTTCACGGCGGGCCGGGCCGACGGCCGGGTCGAGATTCATATTCCGTACTCCGACAGCTGGAACCTCGCCGAGCGCCGGGCGGCCCGCCCACTGGACACGCTGATCTACGGCGGCACGCTGCTGGACGACCTGCACACCGACCTGAGCGGCTTTTTCGCCGACCGCGAATGGTACGCGGGCATGGGCATCCCGTACCGCCGGGGCTACCTGCTGCACGGCCCGCCCGGCAACGGCAAGAGCAGCCTGGTCGCGGCGCTGGCGGGGGCCTTCGGGCTGAACGTGTGCGTGCTGAACCTCGCCGCGCCCGACCTGAGCGACGACCGCCTGGGCAGCCTCCTGAACAACCTGCCGCGCCGCTCGCTGCTGCTCCTTGAAGATATCGACGCCGTGTTCCTGGGCCGTGAACCGCGCGCGCCGACCGTCAAGCTCAGTTTCAACGGGCTGCTCAACGCCCTGGACGGCGTGGCGGCGGGCGAGGGCCGCGTGACCTTCATGACCACCAACGACCTCGCGGGGCTGGACCCGGCCCTGATCCGCCCCGGCCGCGCCGACCGCCACCTCCTCATCGGGAACGCGGGCCGCGCCCAGATCGCGGGGATGCTGCGCCGCTTCTGGCCGGCGTGGAGCGCGCAGGAGGCGGACGCCCTGGCCGCGCGACTGCCTGAAGGCCAGCTGAGCATGGCCCGCGTGCAGGAATACCTGCTGGAGCGCCGGGGCGACGAGGCGGCGGTGACGCGCGACTGGTCGCAGCTCGCCGGGCCGACCCCTGGGCCGGCCGCCGGACCCCAGGGCTGCCCCACCCGGCTGAAGCTGCTGGCCGGATAGAGGGCGGCGCCAGGACCTGCGGCACCGACCTCCGGCGAGCACGCCGCCCGGCCCCTCTCCTGGCCCGGCCGGGCGGCCGGCAGGCCACACCCCACCCTCCGCTCCCCCCATGCTCTACCCTGCCGGAGTGAACGCCGCCCCCGCCCGCCGCCCCCAGACCATCGACGCCCTCTCGCTGGGGGCCATTCTGGTCACCATCGTGTTCTGGGCCTCGGCGTTCGCGGGTATCCGTGCGGGGCTGGAGGCCTTCTCGCCGGGGCACCTGACGCTGTACCGCTTCCTGGTGGCGAGCGCGGCCCTGGGGATCTTCGCGGTCGTGACGCGCATTCCGCTGCCTGCCCCGGCCGACCTGGGACGCATCGCGGGGCTGAGCCTGTTCGGCATCACGCTGTACCACCTGTGTCTGAACTACGGCGAGCTGAGCGTACCCGCCGGCACCGCCAGCCTGATCATCGCGGCGGGGCCGGTCATCACGGCGCTGCTGGCGACCCGCTTCGGCGGCGAGCGCCTCAACCGCCTGGGCTGGCTGGGCACGCTGGTCAGCCTGGGCGGCGTGGCGCTGATCGTGCTGGGCAGCGGCCAGAACGTGAACTTCACGCGCGGCGCGCTGCTGATCCTGGCGGCGGCGCTCTTTACCAGCGTGTACTTCGTGTTCCAGAAACCGCTGCTGCGGCGCATGAACCCGCTGCACTTCACGGTCTGGAGCCTGCTGCTGGGCACGGTGCCGCTGCTGGCCTTCCTGCCGGGCTTCGGGGCCGAGCTGCGCGCGGCTCCGCTGGGGGCGCATCTCGCGGCCATCTACATCGGGCTGTTTCCGGCGGCCCTGGCCTACCTCACCTGGACCTTCGCGCTCTCGCGGGTGCCGGCCAGCACGACCACCTCGTTCCTGTACATCAGCCCCGTGTTCGCCATCCTGATCGGCTGGCTGTGGCTGGGCGAGGTGCCCCACCTGATCAGCGTGGTGGGGGGCCTCATCGCCATCGTGGGCGTGGTGCTGGTCAACACGCTGGGGCGGCCACGTGCAGGGGCCGGGGCATGACCACGCTGCACGCCGCCCCGCCCGTGCCCGACGCGGCCGACTCGCCCATCCGGCTGGAACACGTGTGCGTGCGCCTGGGAGGCGAGCAGATTCTCGACGACGTGACGCTGGACGTGCGCCGGGGCGAGTTCCTGGCGCTGATCGGGCCGTCGGGCGGCGGCAAGAGCACCCTCCTGCGCGTGATCGCCGGGCTGCTGCGCCCCGAACGCGGCGTGGTGGCGACCCGCTCGCAGCCCGCGCTGGTCTTTCAGGACTACCGGCTGCTGCCCTGGCGCACGGCGCTGCGCAACGTGAAGTTGCCGGCCGACCTGGGCAGCGGCGGCGGCACCTCGGCCCCCGAGGCGCTGCATCTGGTCGGCATGGACGCCTACGCGGGCTACTTTCCGGCCGAACTCTCGGGCGGGATGCGCGCGCGCGTGGCCCTGGCGCGCGCGATTGCCCAGAGCGGCGACGTGCTGCTGCTCGACGAGCCCTTCGCGGCCCTCGACGCCCTGGTGCGCGAGCGCTTCAACACCGAACTGCGCCACCTGCACGAGAAGACCGGCCGCACGACCGTCCTCGTCACGCACTCGATCCGCGAGGCGGTGTGGCTGGCCGACCGGGTGGCGGTGCTGCGCGGCGGGAAGATCGTGGAGATCCTGGACACGCGGGGCGAGGGCCGCGCGAGCGCCTACACCGAGGGCCTCGAAGCCCACCTGCGCGGCGTGCTGGGCGTGGGTGACAGCACCCGTCTGCGCGCGGCGGCCAGCCGGCCCGAGCGGGTGTCGTGGGGGCTGCCGCTGCTGGCCATCGCGCTGGGCTTCGGGCTGTGGCAGCTCGCGGCCGTGCGCCTGAACCAGCCGCTGCTGCTGCCGACCCCGGCGGCCGTGTGGGCCAAGCTGGTCGCGGGCGAGGCGGTGCTGTTCGGGGCCCTGTGGATCACGGCGCGCACGGCGCTGCTGGGCACGCTGCTGGGCGCGCTGGCCGGGGTCCTGATCGGCTACCCGCTGGCGCGCTGGCGGGCGCTGGAACGTTTCCTGAGCCCGTTCATCGTCGCGTCGCAGAGCACGCCCATCGTCATCCTCGCGCCGCTGCTGGTGTCGTGGCTGGGCTACGGGCTGCTGCCCTCGGTCATCGTGTCGGCCCTGAGCGCGCTGTACCCGGTCCTCATCGCCGTGATCGTGGGTGTACGCGAGGTGGACCGCACCTACCACGAGCTGTTCAGCAGCCTTCGGGCGACCTTCTGGCAGCGGCTCACGCACCTGGAGCTGCCCGGCGCGCTGCCGGTCATGCTCGGCGGCCTGCGGCTGGCGGCCAGCCTCGCCCTGATCGGCGCGGTCGTGTGGGAATTCACCGACTCGAACCAGCGCGGACTGGGCTTTCAGGTGCAACAGGCGGGCACCTACTACGACAAGGCCACGCAGTTCGCGGCCATCGCGCTGCTGGTGCTGTTCGGGGTGGCGCTCTACAGCCTCGTGACACTGCTGGAGCAGCGGGTGATGCGGCGGCGGGGGCGGTAGGTCCAGTTTCTCAGAGGTTCGGGGCGACGGGCTGAGCCTTTGAGCTCCCACCCCCCCAGCCCCCTCTCCCGGCGGGACAGGGGGGGCCAGGTGCTGCGTCCGGCCAGCGTCGTCCCGGGCATCGGCAGGTCCCCTCCGCTTCACGGCATGACGACTCGGCTCGGGGCGAGGCACGGCCCGCCTGCGTGGCCCGCGCGCTGCGCGCATGGCGGCTCGGCTGGACCGGGGCGGGGACGCCGCGAGGGGGCTGTGAGTCGGGAGGCTTCGGCAGGTCAGGGCAGCGGGCGGCGGCGGGTTTTTCACTTCCTACTGCCCACCCCCCACTCCCCATTCACCGCAGCTCTTCCACCGGTCCCAGGGCCACCACGGTCAGTTTGTCCAGGGGACACAGGCGCAGCACCTCGCGCACGTCTTCCGGAGTCACGGCCGTAAAGCGGTCGGCGAGGTCGGCGGTCGTGCGGATCTCGCCGGTCGCCAGGTACTCCATGCCCAGGGCGAAGAGGCGGCCCTGCGGCGTCTCGGCGCGCAGCAGAGTAGAGACCGCCGCCTTGCGCGCCGAGCGGCGCACGCCCGTCTCGGTAATCAGGGTGTCGGCCGAGGCCAGCACCTTGCGGTAGGCGTCCAGCACCGTCTGGGTGCGCTCCGGGTCGCAGGAGAAGCCGCCCTCGAACACGCCCGCGCCCCGGTAATCCAGATGCCCGAGGTCGGCCCCGTCGCACAGCCCGGTGTCCAGCAGCGCCCAGTACAGCGCGCCGTTCTCGCCGCCGATCAGGTCGGCCAGCACGGCGGCGGCCTCGCGCAGCGGATGGGTGGTCGGCAGGCCCGGCGCGGCCAGCACGACCTGCACCCGTGCCAGGGCAGGATCGGGCAGGACCTTCACGCTCTGCGCCGGGACCGGCAGCGGCGCGTCGTCAACCACCGGCGGCTCGCCCCGGTCCCAGGTCGCCAGTTCGCGCCCGGCCCAGGCCAGCACCTCGGCCTCGTCGAAGGCCCCCGTCACGGCCAGGGTGACGCGGTCCGCGCCGTAACGCCGCCGCCAGTTGTCGAGCAGGGCGGCGCGCGACAGCCCGCCCACCGTCTGCGGCGTCCCCAGGATCTGGTGGCCCAGCGGGTGCGTGCCCCAGTACATCGCCCGCAGTTCGTCCTGGGCGCGCACGGGAGGCTGGTCGGCGTACATGGCGATCTCTTCGAGAATCACACCGCGTTCGGGTTCGATGTCGGCCTCACGCAGTGCGGGACGCATCAGCTCGGTCAGGGTATCGAGCAGTTCACCCATGCGCTCGGGCAGCGCGGCGGCGTGGTACACGGTCGCCTCCTCGCTGGTGAAGGCGTTGGAGTGACCGCCCAGATCGTCGAGCCGCTCGTTGAGGGCCCCGGCGTCGAGCCGCTCGGAGCCCTTGAACATCAGGTGTTCCAGGAAATGGCTCGCGCCCATCTCGGCGGGGCGCTCGTCGCGCGCGCCCGTGTTCACGAAATATCCGGCCGCCACGCTCTGCGCCTGCGGATCGGCTTCGAGCAGCAGCGTCAGGCCGCCCGGCAGGACGTGACGGGTCATGCGCCCACCCCCTGCGCGGCCTGCGGCTGGGCGGCCGGGGGCAGGGCGAAGGTGTCTCCCGGCCCCAGCGTCACCACGGTCGCCTCCAGCGCGGGGCGGTAACGCGCCAAAAAGGCGTTGACCTCCTCCAGCGTCAGGGCGTCGATCTGGGCGCGCAGCCCCCGTACGCTGCGCACCTGCCCGAACAGCGCGAGGTCGCGGGTCAGGGCGTGGGCGCGGCCCCGCAGGCTCTGCGCGCCGAAGACCACGCCGGTGCTCAGGCCGGTGTGCGCGCGCCGGAATTCCTCGGCCCCCAGGCCCCCGGGCAGGCGTTCCAGCTCGGCCAGCATGACCGCGAGCGTCTCGGGGGCGCGCCCCGGCGTGCTGCCCGCATAGGCGCTCAGAAAGCCCTCGCCGCCCAGCACCAGCGGCGAGGCGCTGACCGCGTAGGCCAGGCCGCGTTCCTCGCGCACGGCCACGAACAGGCGGCTGCTGCCTCCACCCGACAGGGCGCTCAGGGCCAGCTGCCAGGGCAGCCAGTCGGCGCTGCGCGGCGAGACGCCCGGCGCGCTCAGGCTCAGGTGGGTCTGCTCGCCGCCGGGATGCGGCAGATGCAGGCGGCCCCCCCGGCGGAAAAGGGCCGGGACCGGCCGGTCCTCGCCCACGCGCCAGCCCGCGAAGGTCCGGGCCGCGAGGTCGTGGGCCGCCTGCGGCTCCAGGTCGGCGACCAGCCCCAGCACGCTGCCCGCCTGCCCGTAGCGCTCCAGGTGCGCGCGCAGACCCGCCGCGCCGAGGGCCTCCAGACCTTCGGGCGTGCCGCTGGCCGGGTGGGCGTAGCCGGCGCGGTCGTCGCCCGGCACGCGCGGAAACCCCAGGGCGCGCGCCTCGGCGGCCAGCAGGTCGGGTGGGCTGTCCTCCAGGCCCTCCAGGTCCTGCCGCGCGAGGTCGAGCAGCACCGGCAGTTCGTGCGTGGGCAGGGCGGGGCGGGCCACCACGTCGGCCACCAGGGCCAGGGCGGCCCCCAGGTCGGCGGTCAGGCCGCTGGCCCCGAAGCGGGTCGCCTCCGGCCCCACGCCGCCGCTGCGGCGCACGCCCAGGTCGTCGAAGGCGTCTTGCAGGCCGCGCGCGTCCCGTCCGCCCGCCCCCTTGTAGAGCCACTCCTCCAGCACGCCCGCCGCGCCTTCCTGGCCTCTGGGGTCATGTGCGCTGCCCACCGGCACCCGCAGGTCGAAAGCGAAACCGGGGCCGGCGCGGCGCTCGAAGGCGACCGTCAGTCCCCCCGGCAGGGTCCAGACCTGCGCCTGTGGGCCCTCCTGCGTGTCTTCTCCCGTCTGTGCGCCGCTGCCGACCGTCATCCGGCGAGTCTAACGCACGGCGGGGAGCCCTTTGGGGAGCACCCTCGCCATTGCCGCGCTACCCTCTGCCGTATGCAGAGGCCGGTGGTATGTGTCGGGGCGCTCGTCTGGGGACCGGAGGGCCGGGTGCTGCTGGTGCGCACGACCAAGTGGCGCGGCGCCTGGGGCGTGCCGGGCGGCAAGGTCGAATGGGGCGAGACGCTGGCGCAGGCCGCCACGCGCGAACTGCGTGAGGAGACCGGCCTGGAGATCACGGACCTGCGCTACGCCCAGACGCAGGAGGCGGTGCGCTCGCCCGAGTTCCACGCCGAGGCGCACATGCTGCTGGTGGATTTCTTCGCCCGAACGGCGGGCACCGAGGTCAGCCCCAACGCCGAGATCGCCGAGTGGGCCTGGGTCCCGCTGGAGCAGGCGGCGGACTATCCGCTGAACAGCTACACGCGCACGCTGGTCGCCCTCGCGCGGCGGGCCGGGGAGACGCCGTGAACGCGCCCAGAGGCACCGCCCTCGTGACGGGGGCGGCGCGCGGCATCGGGCGGGGGCTGGCGCTCGCCCTGGCCGCCGAGGGCTTCGCGGTCGCGGTGCATTACCGGGGCAGCGCGGCCGACGCGCACGACACCGCCCGCCAGTGCCGCGAGGCGGGGGCGCAGGCCCGGACCTTCCAGGCCGACCTGACCGTGCCCGAGCAGGCGCGCGGGCTGGTGCGCGACGCCCACGCCGCCTTCGGGGGGCCGGGGCTGGCGGTGCTCGTCAACAACGTGGGCAACTATGTCCACCGGCCGCTGCTGGACACCACCGACGCCGACTGGGCCGAGATGCTGGGCAGCAACCTGCTCTCCACGGTCGCCACCTGCCAGGAGGCCGCGCCCCTCATGCGGGCCGCCGGCTACGGGCGCATCGTGAACCTGGGCTACGCGGGGGCCGGCGACCTGCGCGCGCGGCCGGGCATCACGCCCTACGTGATCGCCAAGGCGGGCGTACTCCAGTTTTCGCGGGCGCTGGCGGTCACGCTGGCGGGCAGCGGCGTCAGCGTGAACGTGGTGTCGCCGGGCATCCTGGACACCAGCGTGACCCAGCCGCTGCGGGCCATTCCGGCGGGACGCAGCGGCACGGTGGCCGAACTCGTGGAGGCGGCGCTGTATTTCGTGCGGACCAGCGACTACGTGACCGGCCAGGAGATCGAGGTGGCCGGCGGCTGGAACCTCTGAAAGCGCCCGGCGGGTGGGCTCAGCGGACGGGGCTGACGCTGAGGTTCAGGGTCGAGGTGGCCCCCTGCGGCAGCCGGGCGTAGGCGGTGCTGGCGTACAGCACGCGGCCCTGGCGGTCGGTGACGGTCGAGCGCACGCCGTAGACCCGCCCGCTCACGAGGCGCGTGGGGTTGAACACGATCTGGTAGGGCGTGCTCAGGCGGGACGCCGCAAAGCTCACCCGCAGCACCTGCCGGGCCGCGCCGGTGCGGGTCGGGTCGTCCACGATCACGTTCACGCGGCTGCCGGCGGGCAGGTTGACGGTGGCCGGCGCGCTCACGCGGCCCATGATTTCCTGCCAGCCGGCGGGCACGTCGCTGCGCGCACTCTGCGGCAGGCCGCGCGCCGGGGCCGGCGCCGGGATGGGCGTCAGGGTCACGTCCCCGATGCGGCCCTGGGCCAGGGCTGGAGAACCGAGGAGGGCAACAGCCAGAACAGGGGTGAGAAATCTCATAATTCCATGCTGGGTGCAGCGCGTGAGGGAGAGATAAGAAGCGGCTTCATGCGGCCATGAGCGATTCCGTGCCGGCCCCGCGCTCACGGCAGCATGGAGCCATGTGCCCTGCCCAACCCGACCTGACCCCGCTGACCGACCATGCCGGCGCCCTGGCCCACCTCGCGCGTGACCCCGTGATGGCCGGGGTGACGGCGCGCGTGGGCGACCTGCCGGTGCTGGAGGCGACGGCCGACCCCTTCGGAACCCTGGTCCGCAGCGTGGCGGGCCAGCAGCTCAGCGTGAAGGCGGCAGCGAGCATCCACGGCCGACTCGTCGCGGCGCTGGGCGAGGTGACGGCCCAGACGGTGCGGCGCACGCCCGGCGACGACCTGCGCGCCCTGGGACTGTCGTGGGCCAAGGTGAGGACCGTCCACGCCCTGGCCGACGCGGCACTGGGCGGCCGGATCGACTTCGCGCACCTGTCGGGGCAGGGCGACGAGGAGATCGTCGCGGAACTGTCGGCGCTGCCGGGCATCGGGCGCTGGACTGCCGAGATGTTCCTGATGTTCGGCCTCGCACGCCCCGACGTGTTCAGCTTCGGGGACCTCGCGCTGCGCCAGGGGCTCGCGCGGCTGTATCCCGGCGCGCCGCAGGCGGACGTCCCGCTCCCATGGGCGCCCTACCGCACGCTGGGCGCGCGCTACCTGTGGGCCGACAACGCGCTGCACCGGGCCGGGGGGGTGCCGCTGCCCTGAGCGGCCGCCCGCGCCCTCCCCCCTCCCCTGTTCAGGGGCGCCCGGCGGCCTCGCTCGCCGGCGGCGGGGCCAGCGGCTCGCCGGCCGCCTGCCATTGGTCGTAGCTTTGGCGCACGAGGTGGAATACGTCGCGGGTGCGCGTGTAGGCGCTCGGGCCGCCCATACGGCCCACGAGGTCCAGGGCGGCCGTGTCCACGTAGAACTTCGCCGGGTCCTGCACCGCGTCGGCGCGCAGGGTCAGGCCGACCACCTCGCCCAGCACGATGCGGGTGTTGCCGATGGTCACGGTCTGCACCTCACGGCATTCCAGCGCGGCGGGAGCCAGGGCCACACGCGGCGCGGCGACCTGGTTCCCGGGCGTCAGGGCGATGCCCAGGGCCGCCGGTTCGCCCTCGCCAGGCGGGAAGTCGGTGGCCGTGGCGTTCATGGCCCCGGCCAGGGCGTAGTCCACCAGATTGACCGTGAACTCGCCCCCGGGGCCGATGTTCTTCGCCGTGTCCTTGGGCGAGCCGTCGGCGCGGTTGCCCGGCGCGAAGGCCACCACGGGCGGGTCCGAGCCCATCAGGCCGAAAAAGGAGTAGGGCGCGAGATTCACGGCTCCCCCCTCGCCCACCGTGGACACCCAGGCGATGGGACGCGGCACCACCGACGCGGCCAGCAGCTTGTAGCGCGCGGCGTTGGGCAGGGCGGTCAGGTCGAAGTGCCGGAACTCGGGCGACGGGGTCCCGGCAGGCGGGGTCTCGGGGGCGGAAGCGGACATGCCCCAGGGTAAGCGCCGCGCCCGGCGGGTGACCGTAGGCGGGCTTGCCGGACGGGCGCGGCCCGTGAACCGCGCCGCCTTTGCGCCTTCCCGGCGGGGCTAGCATGGCCGCGTGTCCCCGAACGAACCGTCCCTGAGCTACCGCGAGGCCTACGCCCGGCTCTCGCGCATCGCCGCCGAGCTGGAGGGAGGCGAGGCCGACCTCGACCGCGTGCTGCCGCTGCTCGAAGAGGCGCGCGAAGCCTACGCCGCCTGCCAGTCGCGTATTGGGGCGGTGCGCGCCGCCCTGAGCGGCGGCTGGGACCCGGCCCACCCGGCCGGCGACGCGGAAGACGGGGGCGGTGCAGACGAGGATTCCCTCGGCTGAGGCCCGGCGCGCCGCCGCCCGCCCCCGCTTTTGGCGCGACAGCCGCCCCGGACCGGGCGTATGCTCCGGAAGATGAACGACGCGGCCTCCTCTCCGGCAGACGCCGGCCCCGGCAACACGCCTGCCCCGGCCGGGTCGCGCCCCGTTGCCGACCCCGCCCCCGCCGCGCCCACGGCCCGCCCGCAGCCCGCCGCCGATTCGGCCGAGGTACCGGGCGTCGTGCCGGTGGTGTACCACCTGGTGCTGGCGGTCACGCACCTGCCGGTCTACCTGCGCGGCATGCGGGTCGAGGTCCACGGGCGCGAACACGTGCCCGCTCCCGGCACGCCGCTGGTGGTGGCGGCCAAACATGTCAGCGGCCTGGACCCCTTTCTGGTGGCGCGCGCGCTGCCCCCGGGGCGGTTTTTGCAGTTCATGGCGAAAAAGGAGCTGTTCGGCCCGGTCATCGGTCCGATCATCTCGGCGGGCGGCAGCTTTCCGGTGGACCGCGAGACGAACGACGTGGGGGCCATCCGCAACAGCCTGCGCATCCTGGCGCGCGGGGGCACGGTGGGCATCTTCCCCGAGGGCACGCGCGGCGGCCAGGAGCTGCACGGCGGGGTCGCCCTGATCGCCGCCAAGGCCCGCGCGCCGATCCTGCCGGTGGGCCTGTCGCGCCAGGGCCGGCGCTGGGTGGTGCGCTTCGGCGAGCCGCTGTCGGCGCGTGGGGGCATCAAGGCCGTCACGGCGGCGCTGGGCGAGCAGCTCGACCGGCTCTCGCGCCCGGAGCACTGAGCCGCGCATGAACTGCGCGGTTCCGGACCCGGAGGCATGACCGGCGGTTCGTCCGCCGCCGCCCCCGCCCGCCGTCCCTGGACCCGCGCCGCGCAGGTCGCGGGGCTGGTGGCGCTGCTGCTGGTGGCCGTCGTGCTGGGCACCGGCATCGGCAGCGTGCTCATCTCGCCGGGCGAGGTGGTCTCGGCCCTGTGGCGCGGCCTGAGCGGGCAGCCCCTGCTCGGCGACGACGTGATCGTGTGGCGGTTGCGGCTGCCGCGCGTGGTCATGGCGGTGCTGGTCGGTGCGGGGCTGAGCGTGTGCGGCGCGGCCTTTCAGGGCGTGTTCCGCAACCCGCTGGCCGACCCCTACCTGCTGGGCGCGGCGAGCGGCTCGGCGCTGGGGGCCACGGTCGCCATCACGCTGGGCTGGGCGCGCGGCCTCATTCCGGTCGCCGCGCTGATCACGGCGCTGGGGGCGGTCAGCCTGACCCTGGCCCTGGCGCGCGAGGGCCGCCGCTTCGCGCCCACCCGCCTGATCCTCTCGGGCGTGTTGGTGGGCAGCGTGGCGAGCGCGGGCGCCACCGCCCTGATCCTGCGCGGCGAGGACCGCGCCCGGCAGGTGCTGGCCTATACCCTGGGCGACCTGGGCTTCAGCGGCTGGCGGGACGTACTTACGGTGCTGCCCTATGTGGGGCTGGGGGCCGGCGTCCTGCTGCTGCTGGCGCGCGCGCTGGACACGCTGCAACTGGGCGACCTCACGGCGCGCAGCCTGGGCGTGCCGGTCGAGCGGCTGCGGCTGCTGGTCGTGGTGGCCGCCAGCCTCGCCACGGCGGGGGCGGTCGCCTATGTGGGCATCATCGGCTTCGTCGGCCTCATCGTGCCGCACGTCGCGCGGCTGGCCTTCGGGCCGGGGCACCGCGCGCTGCTGCCCTTCTCGGCGCTGCTGGGGGGCGCGCTGCTGGTGCTGGCCGACCTGCTGGCGCGCACCACGCCGCTCTCGCAGGTCGGCATCGTGACCACGCTGCTCGGCGGGCCGTTTTTCCTGTGGCTGCTGCGCCGGGGGCGGGATGACTGAGGCGTCCCTTCCGCAGCCCCCCACCCTGGAGGCCCGGGGGCTGCACGCCCGGGCAGGCAGCTTTCCGGCCCTGCGCGGAGCCGACCTGAGCTTCCGGGTCGGCGAATTCGCGGCCGTCATCGGCCCCAACGGCGCGGGCAAGAGCACGCTGCTGCGGACCCTGCTGGGCCTGACCCGCCCCGAATCGGGCGAGGTGCGCCTCGCCGGGCGGCCCCTGAGCGGCTGGAGCCGCGCCGAGCGCTCGCGCCGACTGGCCTACCTGGCCCAGGGCGAGGCGCTGCCCGGCGGCGCGCGGGTGCGCGACGTGGTGGCCCTGGGGCGCGGCGCGGGCGACTGGAAATGGGGCCTGATTCCCACCGCCCCCTGGACCGAAGCCGACGAGGCGGCTGTAGAGGCCGCGCTGGAACGCACCGATACCCGGCGCTTCGCCGCGCGGCGCGTCTCCGAACTCTCGGGCGGCGAGGCGCAGCGGGTCGCCCTGGCCCGCGCGCTGGCCGCCGAACCGCAGTTTCTGCTGCTGGACGAACCGACCAACCACCTCGACCTCGCCTACGCGCTCGAGGTCGTGCAGGCCGTGCGGCGCGAGGCCGGGCGCGGCCTGGGCGTGGTCGCCGTGCTGCACGACCTGAACCTCGCCGCCCGCGCCGACCGGCTGGCCCTGCTGCACGCCGGACGGGTGCTCGCGGCGGGGCGGCCCGCCGAGGTCCTCACGCCGGAACACATCGCGGCGGCCTACGGCGTACGCGTGCAGGTCATCCCGGGGGCGGGCCGCCTGCTGGTGGTGCCCGAGCACTGAGGGGCGGAACCTGACCCGCGCTCCGGATGCTCTACTCGGGGCCATGCCTCCCCGTTATTTTCCCACGCGCGGCCACCTGCTCCTGTGCCAGGGCCAGAACTGTCAGGCCAGGGGCGCGCGCCTGCTGCACGCGGCGCTGTGGAAGGCCCTCGAAAGGGACGCCCTGGCCTACTACAAGACCGGCGGCACGGTGCGCCTCACCGAGAGCGGCTGCCTGGGTGCCTGCGCCTACGGCCCCACGCTGTGCGTGTACCGCGAGCGCGGCGGCGCGCTGGAGCAGGGCTGGTACGGCGCCGTGGACTTTCCACTCGCGCGCCGGGTGGCCCAGGCCGTGCAGGACGGGGCCGACCTGCCCGCCGAGGGCCGTTACGGCCCCGACCTCTAGGCCCGCCCCGGCTCAGGGCCTGGGCAGGTCGGCCTGCGAGCGGGGCTCGGTCATCGGCTCGTCGTTGTGCTCGCGGCGGAAGTCGGCCGACATCCGGTAGGCCGCGCGGCGGGCGCGCATCACGGCCCCCAGCGGACGGTGGGCGGCCTGGGCGTGCCAGGGACTGAAGCTCACGCGGTCGTCCCCATACACGAGCTTGTCGGGGCGGGCGCTGTCCTGCGGGGCCACACGGACCCGGGCCACGGCCAGAAAAGGGCTGAGCCCCTCGTCCCACAGCACCGAGGCGTCCTCGACGGGCATCGTCCGCTCGTCGGCGCAGAGCTGCACCTTCAGCTCCCATTCGCCGCCCTCCCGGGCGATCACGGCCGCGATGTTATCGCGCAGGGCGTCGGTCTCCCCCACCACCCTGATGTGCTGGTCTTTCAGACGGCGCAGGTGGGCCGACACCGGGACCAGCGACAGTTTGCCCACATAGTCGCCCCAGCGGTGCGGCAGCTGGGTATAGAAGGTCTCGCCCAGGGGGTGCGTGTGGGGATGCCCGCCGAGCTTGCGCAGCATGGGCGAGAGCTTGCCTTTGCCCCCGGTGAGGCTGTCGGCCAGCCGCGCCCCCAGAGAGGCGACCACCTTGAGTTCCTCGGGGGCGTTCACGGTGAGCTGGATGGGCTTCTGGCCCTTCATGAATCCGGCGGCGTCCTTCTGCCCGAAATTGGGACCGTTGACGAACACGAAATCCTGCGTGACCTCGCCGCCGTGTCCCTCGACCATCTCGGCCCCCTCCGGCCCGACGATCTTGAGGGCCAGGCCGCGCGGCGTGGATACCGAGTCGGGCAGGATGTCGCCGGGCGGCGTCGAGAAGCGCATGACCACCGGGTAGCGGCCAGGACGGGCAAAGAGCCCCTGAGCCAGACGCCCGGGCAGGCCCTCGTAGACTTCCAGCTCACCGACCAGCAGGCCGTGGTTCTTGCTGTGTACGCTGCGCACCGCGTGGCGGTAGCGGGTGTTCATGGCCTCGCTGAAGCCGCGCATCATCTCGGTCAGCTTGGCGGTCGTCTCGGCCTCGCCGGGCTGGAGCTGTTCCAGGTCGTCGCGGTAACGCACGTAGTCGGGGGACATACGACAAGCTACCCAGCCTTCCAGCTGTCCCGGAAGTCAGTTCACTTGGCCGAGCGTTTAGAGGTCGGGCCGTTCGGTGCGGGTGTGCCCCGTGCGGCAAGGCGAGGGGGCCAGCCCCCGACTGGAGACTGGCCCCCACCCCACGGGGAACGGCTGAGCCGCTCAGCCGCGCACGACTTCCAGAATCTTCTCGCCGTACTTGCGGCTGCGCTCGGGCCCCATACCCTTCACGGCGCGCAGGTCTTCGGGGGTGTAGGGCACGCGCCGGGCGATCTCAGCCAGCGTGGCGTTGCTGGCGATGATGAAGCGGCTGATCTCCTGACGCTTGGCCTCGGCGTTGCGCCACTCGCGCAGCCGGGCGTAGATGGCCGCCTGCTCGTCGGTCAGGTCGGCGGCCGGGTCCACCTTGCCCGCCGCCGGCAGGTCGGGGGCCAGGACCAGCGGGGCCTCGGCCACGGGCGCGGCGGCCGGGACAGCGGCGGTCTCCTCCTCGGCGGCCTCGCCGGTGTGGGCTTCGGCCGGGGTCTCGTCGGGGGCGTCGGGACCGCTGCTCACGGTATGCGTAAGCGGCACGGGCGGCTGCTCCAGGGTGCTGTAGACGATCTCGGGCTCCCAGGTCTCCTCGGCGGGTGCAGGAGCACTGGCCTGCGGCTGGGCCTGGGGGGCCGCCTGCTGCGCCGAACCGGCCGCGGCCGACTCGAAGGTGAAGCGCTCCAGGGCATCGGGCGCGCGGCCCGCATCCGGGCGGGCGGTGTCGGGCTGGGCCTGTCCCGGCTGATCGGCGCGCGGCGACTCGAAGCGGCGGCGCTCGAAACGGCCCTCGCCCATCCGGTTTCCGTCGCGGCGCGGCTCGAAGCGGCGGCGCTCGTCGCGGCGGCCCTCATCCCGGCGGCCCTCGAAGCGGCGGCGCTCGTCACGCTCGCGGCCCTCGGGGCGGCGGCCCTCCCGCCCGGCGCGGGCATCGTCCGTCGCCGGTTCAGGCGTCGCCCCGGCGGCCGGTTCCTCGGTGCGTCCGCCCTGGGGGGCCGGGGGACGACCGGCCGGCTCGGGCGCGGAGGCTGGGGCCGTCCCGGAGCGCAGCCGCGCCAGCACGGCGTCGGTGTCTTCGAGGCCAGGGGTCAGGAGCAGGCCGTCGGGGACATGCCGGGTGGCGGCCAGCACGCCGCCGGGCACGCTCAGCGAGTCGGGGGCCGCGTCGGGGGCCAGCAGCAGGGCTGTGGGGCCGGCGGGACGGGCCGCGCCGCCCAGGCGCTCGGTGAGGCTGACCACCGTACGTGCGGCGCGGGCCAGCCGCAGCGGCAGCGTGGCGGCGTCGCGCAGGGCCAGCGCCACCCCCAGGTCGCTAGGGGCGGGCGCGGCGCTCTGCGGGGCCGCGCCGGTCCCGAACAGCGCCGCGAAGGGCGCGTCCACATGCCCGCACAGCGTCACGCCGTCGCGGTAAACCACGTAGTCGGCGCCGCGCCGGGGCCAGCCGCCGCCGGGAGCCAGCGTGCCGTCCACGATGACGCGCACGCCCGCGCGGCGTGCCCGCGTCAGAATCCGCTCGTCGGGTTCGAGCAGCCATGCGGCGCGCGCGCCCGCGAGGTCGCCATGCAGGTCGGCCACCGCCAGCCCGGCCGCCGCCATCGCGGCGCGGTCCACGTCGAGTCGGCCGTCCACCCGCAGCGTGCCGGGGCCCAGCAGCGCGGCGAGTTGCCGGGCCAGCGCGGCCTCGCCGGCCAGCAGCAGGCCCCAGTCGGCATCTTCCAGGTCGGCCAGGGCGGCGCTCAGGCGGGCCTGCGGGTCGCCGCGCTCGGCGTGCAGCCCCACGAGCCGCGCGTCGGGCCGCCGTTGTTCTTGCGGCAAGGACTGGAAATCGGTCATCCGCCTACTCTGCCACACTGTCCCGCACAGGCGCAGAAGCCGCCCCCACCTTCGCCCCCGCTTCCCCCCACCGCGCCCACCTGCGCCCCGCCCCGCAGCTTTCTCCATGCGCGCAACGCCCGGCGCCCCGGCCGCGTATCCGGCTGCATGACCCGTCCCCGCTCCGCCCGCCTGCGCCCGCTGCTCCTGGCCCTCGTCCTGGCAGCTCCGGCCACCTCCGGGGCCGCCCAGACGGCGATTCCGGCCACCCCCGGCTCGCGGCCGGCCCCGGCCGTACCGGCCGCCGCGCCCGTCCTGACCGTCACCGCCCCGGCCGGCACAGCGGCCGAGTATGTCACCCGGGTCAGCGTGCGCGTCTCGTTGTCGGACGTGCAGGTCAGTGCCGTGCCGGGGGGCGGGGCCACCGAGGCCGACCTGAACGCGGCCCGGCGCGCCTTCGCCGGCCTGGGCAACCTGAGCCGGACCCTCCAGGGCAAGGCCTTCTACCGCGTCGCCAGCCGCCTGCCCGGCGGCGGCGCACGCCTCGTCGCGACCACCGTGCAGGGCGCGCCGGCCGTCACCCTGACCTTTACCCAGGACCTCAGCCCGGCGGGGCGGGGCAGCAACCTGCGGGTCACGAGCACCGACCCCCAGCTCGACCACGCCCTGTCGGCGCTGGACGACGAGCAGGTTCAGGCGCTGGCGCAGGAGCATACGGGCACCGTCTACGGCATACCTCTCGTCACCGGGCAACCGCGCACCGTGAACGCCACCGTGGACCTCCAGGCCCTGCTGAGCCGTCTGCTGGGACCACTGGGCGGCGACGCGCTGGGGCAGGTCGAGGCTGCCCCCCTGAACGTGACCTCCACGACCACCTACCAGGGCACCGGGCCGCAGGGCGAGTTCCTGTTCGGCACACGCGCCACCGCCGGGTCCTGGACCTTGCGGGTGCCGGGGGGCCGCCGAACCGGCGAACCGGAGGCCGGCCCCACCCCCGAACTGGCCTTCGAACTGACCGACCTGAAGGCCAGCGGCGCGGCCAGCTACCGCCGCGACGGCCTGCCGCTGGCCTCGACCCAGCGCCAGCAGACGCGCCTGAACGCGCTCATCCGTCAGGACGGCGTGCAGGTGCGGCTGGTCATGACCCTGGAGCAGACGGCGGAGGTCACGCCGCGCTGAGACGGGGGATGCGGCCCCCGGGGGCCGCCTACTTGCCGAAGCGGCGGTCGCGGCCTTGGAAGTCGCGCAGCGCCCGCAGAAAGTCCACGCGCCGGAACCCCGGCCAGTACACGTCGCAGAAGTAGTACTCGCTGTAGACGCTCTGCCACAGCATGAAGCCCGAGAGCCGGATCTCGCCGCTCGTGCGGATGATGAAGTCGGGGTCGGGAATGTCGGCGGCGTAGAGGTGCGCGCTGATGTGGTCGGGGGTCAGGGCGTCGGCCGCCTGCGCGAGCGTGTGCCCGGCCGCCTGCTGGGCGCGCAGGTGCGCCTTGACCGCGTCCACGATCTCCTCGCGCCCGCCGTAGCCCACGGCGATGTTCAGACGCATGCCGTCGTAGTGGGCGGTCTTCTGCTCCAGTTCTTCCAGGGCGGCCAGTACGTTGGGCGGAAAGTTGTCGTGCTGCCCGATGGCCCGCACCCGCACCCGGTTGGCGTGGATACGCGGGTCGGTGGCGAGGTTGCGCGCTTCCTTTTCCAGCAGCGAGAGGATGTGCGCGAGTTCCTCGGAATTGCGACCGGCATTGTCGGTCGAGAGCACCCAGATGGTCGCGGCCGGGATGCCCAGTTCCAGGCACCACTGCAACACCTCGTGCGCCTTGTCGGCACCGATGGTGTGGCCCAGTTCGCGCTGCATGCCGGCGGCGCGGGCGAAGCGGCGGTTGCCGTCCAGGATCAGGCCCAGATGCCGGGGCAGGCGGCCGTGCGCGCGGACCTCGCGGGCCAGCCGCTGCTCGTAGCCCCACAGCAGGGCGCCGCGCGCCGCCGTGCGGGTCTTCTGCGCGGTCCGCAGCGCAGCTTTGAGGGGCGTTCTGGCCATACGCGCCCGAGTGTAGCGCGCACAGCCGGCCGGGACGTACCCATAAAGATGGAAAACCCGCGCCGGCACCTCTACGGCGTCCCGAACAGCCCCCCCTGCCAGGAGGCGAGCAGCGCCAGCGCCTTGTGGTCCAGCCGCGAGAGGGCCGCCTCCGCGACCGGCGTGCGCGCCGCCGCCGACCGCGCCGCGTAGACATCCAGCGTCACGTGGCGGTGGGTCATGGCGTGCGTGACGGTGCCCAGGTGCGCGCCCGGCTCGGCCCCCAGCCGCGCGCACAGGCGTGCCAGACCCGTCTGAGGCGACTCGCCCGCCGCCAGTTCCTCGGCCGGCAGCCCGCTCAGGCCGCCCAGCAGCGTGCCTTCACGGCGCTCCAGCACGGCCTGCTCCGCGTCCCCGACGATCACGGCGACCGCCCGCACCTCGCGCGCGGCGGCGCGCACCTTGGGGGCCGGGAACGCTGTGGGCGTACCCGAGGCGAAAGCCGCGCAGGACGCCCGCAGCGGGCACGCGGGGCAGCGCGGGGCCTTGGGGATGCACACGGTGGCCCCGAGGTCCATCACCGCCTCGTTCCAGTCGCCCGGACGCGCGGGGTCGAGGAGTTCGTCGGCGCGGGCCTGCACCCAGGCGTCGGTGGGCGCGGTCTGGGCATACAGGCGCGCGAGCACCCGGCGCACGTTGCCGTCGTTCACGGCGCGGGCCTCGCCGTAGGCCAGACTGGCGACCGCCGCCGCCGTGTAGGACCCCACGCCGGGCAGGGCCAGCCAGCCCGCATAGTCCTGCGGAAACCCCCGTGCCGCGACCACGCCGGCCGCGCGGCGCAGGTTGCGGGCGCGGGCGTAGTAGCCGCAGCCCTCCCAGGCCTTGAGCACGTCGGCCTCGGGGGCCGCTGCCAGCGCCTCCACGGTCGGGAAGGCGCTCAGAAAGCGGTCGTAATACTCCAGCCCGCGCGCGACCTGGGTCTGCTGCAACAGGATCTCGGCGACCCACACGCGGTAGGGGTCGCGTGTCCCCGCCTCTCCCAGCCGCCGCCAGGGCAGCTCGGCGCGGCCCGCCCGCGCGAACCAGTCCAGCAGCGCGGCGCGCAGCCTGTCGGGGTCCGGCGGCGTCTGGGTGGGCGGAACAGGGACAGGCACCGGGGCAGTCTAGAGAAGACTGTCCGGCGCGAGTGGAAGCGTCGCGGGGTTGTGGTGCCGCCGGGTCGGGTCGCGCCTCAGGCGTTCACGTGCCCCGCCCCCACCGGGGTCCGCACGCGGCGGCGCACCCCCTGGGCGTAGTCGGCCAGGTCGCCGAGCAGGTCGCCCACGCCGGTGCGCAGCAGGTACTGGCCGCCCGGCAGCGGCGTCAGGGCCAGGAAGGGCGCGCGGGTCAGGGTATCGAGGACCGTGTGCAGTTCGGCGGTGTTCACGCCGCTGCCCAGGCGCTCGGCGAGGCGGGGCACGCTGACCACGCTGTGCGCGGGCTGCTGCGCCAGGGTCAGCAGCACGAAGCTGAAGGTGCCGCGCTGCGCGAGGTGCGCGCTGACGAGTTCGGCCACGCTGGCCGCGCTCTCCAGGTCCACGCTGCCCGCGCGCCAGTAGCCGCGCAGGTCCACCGGACTCAGCGGGGCGAGCCGGGCATGCTCGCTCAGGGCGCTCAGGGCCTCGCGGGTCAGGCGGTTGTACCCGGCGGGGCGCTGCGACTCGGCGCACAGCAGCAGGTGGTGGTCGTCGTTGCCCCCGGTCCACTCGGGCCGGCGCGCCGCGTCCTCGCTGGCAGCGAGCAGCACCGAGTACCCGTACTGCGGCCCCAGATCGGCCTTGAGGCGCATCAGGCCCGGGGCCGGGAATTCCAGGCGGTAGCCGCACAGGCGCGCGAATTCCGAGACGTGGTCCTCGTCGCTGTCGCCCAGGACGGCGGGCACGGTGGCCGGAACCTCGGGAGCCGCGACCGCCCGGGCCGCGGGCTGCGCCTGCACCACGGGCTGAGCTTGGGCAGCGACTGGCGCGGCGCGTTCCTCGCGGCGGGGGGTGGAGGCCTGCACCGCAGGGCCGGTGACGGCCGGGGTGGCGGCCGTCTGGGCCGGCGCAGAAGGGGCGGGCTGGGGCTGGGTGGTCTGGGGCGGAGCCACCTGGGTCTGGGCCGCCGGAGCCGGCTGCGGGACCGGACCGGAGGCCGCCGGGACCGCCTGCACGGTCTGGGTCCGGACCTCGCGCACATGGGGGGTACTCGACACGACCACGCGGCGCGTCTCGGGCGTGGGGGCACAGACCGTTTCCCGCTGCTGGGGCGCGGGGGCCTGGGCGTAGGGCTTGACGACCGTCTCGACCCCGTAACGGCCCGCTTCCAGGGCAGTCACGATCATCACGTCGTTCACGCCGAGGTTGTGGCGGTGGAACAGCCGTCCCAGCCCCAGCACGCGCGCCTGATCACGGTCGATCTGCACGGCGTATTCCTCGCCCCGGTCGTCGACGAAGGTCGCCGGGCCGCTTTCGGGGAACAGGGCTTCGTTGTATTTGAGCAGGCGCATGCCGCCTTCTTGCAGGCAGGACCGGGTGATGATGTAACGCATGGGATTCACAGCAAGGACTCCTTCGTCGCCAGATTCTCGGTAGGGCCGTTCGTTGAAAAGCGGTCGACCCGGACTTGCCGGGGACCGCCGAAAAGTCATGTGAGAGCGCCGCAGAGAAAAGAAATTCTGCTTGCGTCACAGTCTGCCGCGAAACTCCGTCGGGATCAAATCAAAGTTGGTGAGAACGTTCTTTTTTATCCCTGTTGCTTTGTTGAAAGCCGAATTCTTTATCAAGTTCTGGGCACAGCGGATCCTGGCCGCCTTCCGGCCCGGTCCGGGGGAGCGCAGCCCCTATCCTGTCGCCGTGACGACCCCCACTGCCCACCTCATCACGCAGTACTACGGCGCCTTCAATGCGGGCGACAGCGCCGGGATGCTGGCCCTGCTCAGCGACGACGTGCGCCATGACATCAACGAGGGCCAGACCCAGGTCGGCAAGGCCGCCTTCGCCGATTTTCTGGACAAGATGGACGCCCACTACCGCGAACAGGCGCGCGACCTCGTGGTCATGGCGACGCCGGGCGGCGAGCGCGCGGCGGCCGAATTCGTGATCCACGGGGAATACCTCAGGACCGACGCCGGTCTGCCCGAAGCGGCGGGCCAGCGCTACGTGCTGCCGGTGGGGGCCTTTTTCGAGGTCAGCGGCGGCCGGATCACCCGCGTGACGAACTACTACAACCTGGCCGACTGGACCCGGCAGGTCGGGGGCTGAGGCCGGTGGGGGCTGCCGGGCGGCTGGAGGTCGTGCCCGCGACCGGAGCGGCTCTGGCCGCCGCGCTGCCCGACCTCGCGCGGCTGCGCGCAGAGGTCTTCCGGGCCTTTCCGTACCTGTACGAGGGCGACCCCGCCTACGAGGAACGCTACCTGCACACCTACCTCGCCGCGCCCGGCGCCTTCGTGGCCCTGGCGCTCGCGGAGGGGCAGGTCGTGGGGGCCAGCACGGCGCTGCCCCTGACCGGGGAAACGCCCGAAGTGCGCCGGCCCTTCGGGCAGAGCGCCGAGTTCCGGCCCGGCGAGGTGCTGTACCTGGGCGAGAGCGTGCTGCTGCCCGAATACCGGGGCCGGGGCGCGGGCCACCGGTTCTTCGACCTGCGCGAGGCGCACGCACGCGCCCTGGGGCTGCCGGTCACGGCGTTCTGCGCCGTGCAGCGCCCGCAGGACCACCCGGCCCGCCCCGCCGACTACCGGCCGCTCGACGCCTTCTGGCGCGCGCGCGGCTACGAAGAGCGCCCCGACCTCCAGACCACGATGAGCTGGCCGGATGTGGGCGAGGCGGGCGGCGAGGAGACGCCCAAGCCGATGCGCTTCTGGGTCAGGCGGGAGGGATAGCCCCGACCTCCCCTCGCCTGCCTGCCTTACTTCTTGAAGCCGTGCGGGTGGCCCTTGTGCCAGTTCCAGGCCGTCTGCACGATCTCCCCGAGGTCGGTGAACCTGGGCGAGAAGCCCAGGTCGGCCACGATGCGCGAGGCGTCGGCGACGAGGCGGGGCGGGTCGCCCGCGCGGCGGGGGGCGAGTTCGCGGTTCAGGGGCGTGCCGACCACGCGGTCCACGGCGTCGAGCACCTCGCGCACCGAGAAGCCGTGGCCCAGGCCCACGTTGTAGGTCGCGGCCACGTGCTGCCCGGCGTGCAGGGCCTCGACCGCCAGCACGTGCGCGTCGGCGAGGTCCTGCACGTGCACGTAGTCGCGGATGCAGGTGCCGTCGGGGGTGGGGTAGTCGTCGCCGAAGATCATCATCTTCTCGCGCTGCCCCAGCGCCGTCATGCACGCCAGTTCGATGAGGTGGGTCTGGCTGGGATGCGCCTCGCCGATGTCGCCCGCCGGCGAAGCCCCGCATACGTTGAAGTAGCGCAGCACCGTATAGGGCAGACCGTGCGCCACGTGAAAGGCGTGGATCATGCGCTCGGTCATGAGCTTGGTGTCGCCGTAGACGCTCTCGGGCTGCATCGCGGCGTCCTCGGGAATCGGCACGGCGTCGGTGGTGCCGTACACGGCCGCCGTCGAGGAGAACACGAGCGGGACCTTGCGCGTCTCGACGATGGCCTGCAGGAGGTTCAGGCTGCCCACCACGTTGTTGCGGTAGTAACGCCCCGGCGCGCGCATGCTCTCGCCCACCTCGATCAGCGCCGCGAAGTGGATCACGGCGTCGGGCTGGTGGGCGTTCAGGGCCGCCTTCACGGCCTCGGGGTCGAGCAGGTCCGCCCGCACGAGCGTCACGTCCCCCGGCAGGGCCTCGGCGTGCCCGCTGCTGAGGTTGTCCAGCACGACGACCTCATGCCCGGCCGCCCGCAGTTGCCGCACCGTATGAGACCCGATATATCCCGCTCCGCCCACCACCAGCAGTTTCATGGGGTCAGGGTAGCGCGCGGCAGGTCAGGGCCGCTTCAGTCTGCGCGCTCCGCCGTGCGCGCCGGTCCCGCGCTGCCGCGCACGCTCAGGCGGGTGGGCAGCGAAAGGTCGGCCGCCGCCTCGCCCGCCAGCAGGGCCAGCAGGGCGCGCCCCACCTCCTCGCCCTTGTCGGCGGTGGGCTGCCAGACGGTCGTGAGGTCCAGCGCGGCGCTGCCGGGCAGGTCGTCGTAGCCGACCACGCTCAGCTCGCCGGGCACGTTCAGGGTCAGTGCGGCGGCGGCGCGCAGGGCCCCCTGCGCCAGCACGTCGCTCATGCACAGCAGCGCCGTGATCTCGGGGTGGGCGCGCAGCAGCGCCGCCGCCTGGGCTTCGCCGCCCTCACGGGTATTCTGCTCGGTCTCGGCGAGGTACAGCTCGGCCCCCGGCGCGCCCAGCCGGTAGCCGCGCAGCCGCTCGGCAGTCGTGTGGTAGGCGAGCTGCGCCTCGCGGTCGGCATTCACCTCGCCCGAGCGGGGGTCCGGCCCGAGTTCCAGGCACAGCACCCCGATGTGCCGGTGCCCCAGCGCCTCCAGGTGGGCCGCCGCCGCCCGCGCGCCCCCTACGTCGTCGATGCCCACCCGCGCCGCGCGGGGCTGCGCCTGCTGGTCCACAAGCACCGTGGGCAGCCCGCGCTCCAGCACGGCGTCCAGCAGCTCGCTGCCCTCGGCGGCGCAGTACACCACGAAGCCGTCCACGCCCGCGCCGCGCACCGGCAGGGCGTCCTGCGCGCAGGCGAGCAGCAGCAGGTTCAGGGCGTCTTGCTGGATGACCTGCGCCAGGCTCCCCAGAAAGATGGCGGCGGCCGGATCGGCGAAGGCGTAGTCCAGAGGCGCGTCGTACACCACGCCGATCACGCCGCTGCGGCCCCGGCGCAGGCTGCGGGCCAGGGGATCGGGGCCGGCGTAGCCCAGTTCGCGCGCCACCTGCAATACACGCTCGCGCAACTCGGGCGAAAGCTGGTCGGGACGGTTGTAGGCGTTGCTGACGGTCGCCACCGACACGCCCAGGGTGCGGGCGAGGTCGCGCAGGGTCACGCGCCCGGCCGGCGACTTGGCAGGAGACATGGACGCATGTTAGCGTACCTCCTGAATATCTGAAACGATTAAGCCGGGGGAATCCTCCCCTTCCCCTCTCCTGCCGCGAGGTTCCGCCATGAGTCAGCCTGCCGCCCTGTCCCCTTCTTCCGCCGCGCGCGGAGCCGAACGTGCCCGGCTGGCCGTGAGCGCCGTCTTCCTGATCAACGGCGCACTGTTCGCGACCTGGGCGGTGAATATTCCCGGTGTGCGCGACGGCCTGGAACTGTCGCAGGCGCAGATCGGCGCGGCGCTGCTGGCCTTCGGGCTGGGCAGCCTGACCACCATGCCCTTCACGGGCGGCTGGACGGCGCGCTGGGGCAGCGACCGGGTGACGGCCGTGGCGGCCGTGCTGACCATGCTGGCGCTCGCCCTGCCCTTCTTCATGCCGTCACTGCTCACGCTGGCCCTGTCGCTCGCGCTACTGGGCGCGCTGAACGGCTGCCTGGACGTGGCGATGAACGCGCAGGGCGTGACGGTTGAGCAGCGGCTGGGCCGCCCGATCATCAGCCGCCTGCACGCCTATTTCAGCCTGGGCGGCGTGGTGGGGGCGCTGCTGGGCACGGCGCTGCTGGGGCGCGTGCCGATGCTCGCGCACGTGCTGGTCGTGGTGGCCCTGACCACCCTGACAGCGCTGCTGGTCGGCCGGGCGCTGCTGCCCGACGCGACCGGCCACGCGGCCCCCACCCCCGAGGAACAGGCCGGCAGCCCGGCGGCCACGTCTTCCGCACTGGGCACGGCCACGCTGCTGCTGGGCGGGCTGTGCGCGCTGGGGATGTTCGCGGAAGGGGCCAACTACGACTGGGCCGCGCTGTACTTCCGCGACGTGCTGGGCACGGCGAGTACCGGCTGGGTCAACAGCGGCTGGGGCTACGCGGCCTTCGTGGCGGCCATGACGCTGGGGCGCTGGTTCGGGGACCGCCTGCGCGCCCGGCTGGGCGAAGAACTCATCGTGCGCGGCGGCTCGCTCCTGACCGCCGCCGGCCTGGGCGCCGTGCTGCTTGCGCGCGACCCGCTGCTGGCGTCGCTGGGCTTCGCCGTCTCGGGCCTGGGCCTGAGCAACGTGGTGCCGGTGATGTACGGGGTCGCCGGCCACGCGCTGGCCGGGCGCGGCATCGCACGGGTCGCCACGCTGGGCTACGCCGGCTTTCTGCTGGGACCGCCCGTCATCGGCTTCGCGGCCGACCACTGGGGCCTGCGCGCCGCGCTGCTGCTGGCCCTGATCGGCGCGGCCCTGGTCGCCGCGCTGGGAGCCCCGACCTTCGATCTGCTGCGGCGCCTGCGCCGGGCCTAGCAGCAAAAGCGGCTCCGAACTTTCCATTCGGGAAGCCGGGGCAGGGCTCTGCCCTTCAAGGTGAAGGAGAACCCTAAAGACTGTCTGGGCGAAAAGATCCCCCTTCTCGCCCGGTGCTCATTTCTTCCCGCCCGGCCTGCGCGCCGGTGCTATGTTCCGGCCACCATGAACCGGACCCTCGCGACCCTGCCCCTGCTGAGCGGCCTGATGCTGCTCGGCGCCTGCTCGACGACGTCCACGCCGGACCCGCTGGCGACATACACCGGCCAGCAGCTCAACTGGACGAGCTGCGACCCCACCCTCGTTCCCTACAGACAGGTCATCAAAGCGGTCGGCTCGCGCATCGAGTGCGCCGACGTACAGGTGCCCCTCGACTGGAACAAGCCCGACCGGGGCACCATGAGCTTTTCGATGCTGCGCGTGAAGGCCGGCGACGCGGCCGCGCGCAAGGGCGCCATCTTCTTCAACCCCGGCGGCCCCGGCGGCGACGGCCTGCTCTTCGGGGCCATCTACGGCTACCTGTGGAACCAGGCCGACACCACCACCCCGGCGGGCAAGGCCCTCAAGGCCCTGGCCGACGGCTACGACCTCGTGGGCTTCTCGCCGCGCGGCACGGGCCAGAGCTCGCGCTACACCTGCGGCTCCAACGAGCTGGCCTCTCCCGAGCAGTATCCCTCCGAGGACCGCAGCCAGACGAACATCGACGCGATGCTGCGCAACGCCCGTCTGGTCGCCCAGAGCTGCCTGAAAAACCCCATCACGCCATACATCAACACCGACCAGACCGCGCGCGACCTGAACCTCGCCCGCCAGCTCATGGGCGACGCGAAGCTCAACTACGTCGGCTACTCCTACGGCACCTGGCTGGGCTCGTGGTACGCCCGGCGCTTCCCCGAGTCCACCGGCCGCCTGCTGCTCGACGGCAACACGGCCTTCGCCGGCACGTTCCAGGACTCGTTCAACCTGCAACCGCTGGGCTTCGAGCGCGCCTTCCGCGAGGTCGCCCTGGCCTACGCCGCCCGGCACGACGACGTCTTCGGCCTGGGCAAGACGGCCGCCGACGTGTACGCGGTCTACAACGCCTTCCCCGGCGCGCTGAAGTTCACCCTCCAGCAGTACAGCAGCTCGAACATCATCCAGAACCTGTACTCCAACCAGAGCATTCCCAACATCTCGCTGCAACTGGTGGCCGCGCGCGGCTTCGCGGCCGTGATCAAGGCCAACCCCGAGGTCAAGGACAACGCCTCGCTGGCCGAACTCGTGGCCAAGCAGACCTACTCCGGGGTGCCCAAGCTGAACGCCGCCGCCCAGCAAGAAGCCCTGACGATGGTCGACACCTACCTGGCGATCGTCAACGGGCTGACCGGCCCGGTCGAGCTGAGCTACGGTAGCGCCGTGTTCAACGCCATCCTGAACAACGACACCGCCTGGGAGAAGGACCCCCAGAAGTGGGTCGAGTTCGGCAACCAGGAAGCCAAGTCGCACCCGCTGATCGGCGGGAGCTACACCGAAACCAGCGCGATCTACTGGCCGGCCCCCAGCGCGAGCCGCCCCGACGTGCCCGCCAACCTGCCGCCCATCCTGATGCTGCAAAACGAGTACGACCCCGCGACCCCGGCCGAGGGCGCCCTGGCGGCTCTGAAGGCCTTCCCCTCGGCCAAGATGCTGTTCGTGGACGACGAGGCGCAGCACACCGCCTTCCCTTACGGCACGGACTGCGTGGACCTTCAGGTCGCCCAGTACTTCCTGAACGGGACCATGCCGGCGCAGAAGTTCAACGTCTGCGGGGCGCTGCCGCTGCCCGGCGAGGAGCAGGTCTACCCCGTCGGCAAGACCTACGCGGGCACGGACAACCTGAGCGCACAGGGCCTGCACCGGGCGGCCCTGGGGGCCACGCCCGAGACGAAGGCGGAGCTTCAGCTCCTCAAGGACATCATCAAGCGCAACGGCCTCAAGGCCAACTCGCTGCGCTGAGCGTCGCCGCCGCGGCGTGAGGGAGAGCCGCGCAGGGCTTCGCCCACTCGCCGGACCCACGACGCCACCGGCCCCCAGGCATGTCCCTGGGGCCGGTGGCGTCGTGGGATGCAGGAGGGGCCCTCCCGGGCCTGGGCAGGTTAGTGACCGCCCGCCGGACCGCCCGCCGTCAGGCGGTCGAGCAGCGTCTCGGACGCCGCGTTCAGGCCGACGAGCTCCACCGGCAGACCGCGCGCAGCGAAACGCGAACGTACCTTGTCGAGCGCCGCGACCGCCGAGCCGTCCCACAGGTGCGCGCCGGTCAGGTCGATGACCACGCGCGTGACGGGCCGGTCGAGATCGAAGCCGTGCACGAAATCGTGCGTGCTGACGAAGAACAGCTGGCCGCTGACGTGGTAGGTGCGGGTGCCGTCCGGCGCGTCCTCGTGCGACACGCGCGAGAGCCGCGAGACCTGACGCGCGAACAGCAGGGCACTGAGCACCACGCCCACCAGCACGCCCTTGGAGAGGTCGTGGGTGGCGACGGTGACGGCCACGGTGGAGAGCATGACGAGCGTCTCGCCGCGCGGGTACCTCGCCAGGGTACGCAGGCTGCCCCAGTCGAAGGTACCGATGCTGACCATGATCATCACGGCGACGAGCGCCGCCATCGGAATCTGCACGAGCAGGGGCTGCATGACCAGGATCAGCAGCAGCAGGAACACCCCGGCCACGAAGGTCGAGAGCCGCCCGCGCCCGCCGCTGCCCACGTTGATCATGCTCTGGCCGATCATGGCGCAGCCCGCCATGCCGCCGAACAGGCCCGTGATGACGTTGGCGATGCCCTGACCGCGCGACTCGGTGTTCTTGTCGCTGGTGGTGTCGGTGCGCTCGTCGACCAGCTGCGCCGTGAGCAGGCTTTCGAGCAGGCCGACCAGCGAAAGGGTCAGCGCGACCGGAAAGACGATGCCCAGCGTCTCCAGCGTCAGGGGCACCTGCGGCAAGCTCAGGAGCGGCAGGGCGGTGGGCAGGCGGCCCATGTCGCCCACCGTGCGAACGTCGGCGTGGGCGAAATACGCGATCAGCGAGACGACCACGATAGCGACCAGCGGGCTGGGCACCGCCCGGAACACGCGCGGCAGCAGGTAGATGATCGCCAGGGCCAGCGCCAGCAGCGCGTACATCTGCCAGCCCTCGCCCGCGAACTGCGGCAGCTGCGCCAGGAAGATGAGGATGGCGAGCGCGTTGACGAACCCCGTCATGACCGGGCGCGGCACGAACTTGAGGTAGCGCGCCAGCCCCGCCCAGCCGAAGGCGAGTTGCAGGACGCCTGTGAGGATGGTCGCCGCGAAGAGGTACTGGAGGCCGTGGTCGCGCACCAGCCCGGTCATGACCAGGGCCATCGCGCCGGTGGCCGCGCTGATCATGGCGGGGCGGCCACCCACGAAGGCGATGACGATGGCGATGATGAACGAGGCGTAGAGGCCGACCTGCGGGTCCACCCCCGCGATGATGGAAAAGGCGATGGCCTCCGGGATCAGGGCCAGCGCGACCAGAATGCCCGACAGCACGTCGCCGCGCGGATTGCGCAGCCACTCGGCCACATAGGCCTGGAAGGCGGAGCGGGGCGGGGAAAGGGCCGGAATGGACATGGGGTGCACCTCGTCTGTGAAGTGCCGTGACAACCGGGGCGGGGGCAGACCGGCCCCCACAGCGGCGGCCCGTCCTTGCCCTCTCGTCTCTCGGTTATCGTCAGGGGCGTCTCTCGGCAGCCCGGGGGCTGGGGACGCCGCACCTGCGGCCCGGCGAGTATGGCGCGGCGGCGGCGGGCAGGGCAAGAGACGCAGGGCACGGTTGTCCTGGCCCCCCCGCCTGCCCGCCCCCGCTACCCTCTGTCCATGACCGCCAAGCGCCCCGCCATCCTCGTCGTCAACGACGACGGCATCTTCTCGCCCGGCATCCGCGCCCTGGGCCTCGCGCTGGCCGAGGTGGCCGACGTGGTGGTCGTGGCCCCCGACGTCGAGCAGTCGGCGGTGGGCCACGGCATCACCATCCGGCGGCCCCTGCGCTTCAAGCACACGGCGGCCGCCGGCTTCGGGGACCTGCCCGCCTACCGGGTGGACGGCACCCCGGCCGACTGCGTGGTGCTGGGCGTGCACCTGCTGGGGCAGCCGGATTTGGTGGTCAGCGGCATCAACCTGGGCCTGAACCTGGGCGACGACCTGACGCACTCGGGCACGGTGGCCGCCGCCATCGAGGGCCTGGCGATGGGCGTGCCCGCCCTGGCCCTGAGCCAGCAGGGCAGCCCCGGCGGCGAGTACGCCTTCGGGGCGTCGGCGGCCTACGCGGCGCGGCTGGCCCGGCGGGTATTGCAGGAGGGCCTGCCCCCGCGCGTGCTGCTCAACGTCAACTTTCCGCATGGGGAGGCGGCGGGCGTGCGCGTGACCCGGCTGGGCGAGCACCACTGGAAAGACAGCCTCCTGACCCGCCAGGACCCCGAGGGCCGTGATTACCACTGGGTCGCCGGGGTCAGCACCGCGCCCGACGCCGCCGACCTGGACACCGATTACGGCGCCGTCCACGCAGGGTTCGTCAGCGTGACCCCGGTGCGGCTCGACCTCACCGCCCGCGACCTGCTGGGCGAGGTGGCCGGCTACGTGCCGGAGGTCTGAGCGGCCGGGGCCAGCCCCTCAGCGCGCCGCGAAGACCTCGAAGGTCCAGGCCCGCGCGCCCTCCGGCAACGGCAGCGCGGGCGGCCCGGCGGCCCAGCGGCTCGCCACCAGGGCGAGGTCCGGCTGCGCGGGACTCAGGAGCAGTTCGGCGCCCAGAAAGCCCGGCTGGGCGCTCAGGGTGCCGAGAAAGGCGTGCAGGCGGTCGCGCGCCTCCCCGCCCCGGGCCTCCACGTACCAGACCTGGGCAGCCCCCCCGCCCTCAGTCGAGGCCACGGTACAGGGCCATCGGGTCTTTGGGGTTCCAGCGCAGATAGGTACCGTAGTGCAGGTGCGCGCCGGTACTGCGCCCGGTGCTGCCGACCCGGCCGACCGTCTGCCCCGCCCGGACGAGCTGCCCGGCCTTGACCAGATTGACGCTCAGGTGCGCGTACCGGGTGATCCAGCCGTCGGGATGCTCCAGCACGACCGTCCAGCCCCAGCCGCGCTCGGCGTCGTTGCGCGATTCGAGCACCCGGCCCGAGCGCGCCGCCAGGACAGGCGTGCCGGTGGGCGCGGCGATATCCAGGCCGTAGTGCATCTCCTGATCGCCTTCGAGGGTGCGCTCGCCGTAGCCGCTGGTCACGCGGTGGTAGCCCTCGACCGGCCACACCCAGCGGCCCTCGTTCACGATCTGGCGGCCCGTCGAGGCGGTGCGCAGCGTGGCGCGCGGGGTCGGGGCGCGGCGGACGGCGACGGCCGGGGCAGCGGCCGTGCCCAGCCGCGCGGCGACCACCCGGCCCGGAATGGTCACGGCGGTCCCGACCTGCACGGGTCGCCCGGCCTTCAGTTTCGGGTTGGCGCGCAGCAGCTCGCTCAGGCTCAGGCCGTGGCGACGGGCCACCACGGTCAGGTTCTCGCCGGAGCGCACGTGATAGCGCGCGGCGGCCAACCGGCGGTTGGGAATCTTGATGACCCGGCCGGCCTGCACCACGTCGCGGCGCAGCTGCGGATTGGCGGCCCGCAGCTGCGCCAGCCCCACTCCCGCACGCGCGGCGATGCCGGTCAGGGTGTCGCCGGAGCGGACCCGGTAGGAGGTGGCCGCCTGCGCGGGCACACTCAGCGCCAGCAGCAGCAGCACAGACAGAAACCTGGATGGCATGGACATTGAGCATACGCTCACGTTGTCTTCAGGAGATGTGAGCGCAGGGGCGCGCGCGGCGCCCGCTGCCGCCGGGGCAGCAAATGCTCTAGCCTGGGCCGGTGCCCGACGCCGACCTCGTTCCCGTTCCGGCCGGGTCAGGCCCGCGCCTGTACGCTCCGCCGGAGGGCTTCACACGCCTGCGCCTGAGCGCCGAGTGGGACGGCCGTGACTACGCCGGCTGGCAGGCCCAGCTCAACGCCCCGAGCGTGCAGGACACCCTGCACTCGGCGCTGCTGGTCCTGGGCGGTCAGGGGGCCGCGCGGCCCGTCGCCGCCGGACGCACCGACGCGGGCGTCCATGCCGAGGCGATGCCGCTGCACTGGGACGTGCCGCAGGACTGGCGGCTGCCCCCCGCTCGCCTGGCCCGCGCCCTGAATGCCCGCCTGCCCGCCAGCATCTCGGTGCGGGAGGCGGGCGTGGCCGCTCCCGGCTTCCACGCGCGCTTTTCCTGCACGGCGCGGCGCTACGTGTACCGCCTGTGGACCGGGCCGCAGCGCAGCGCCCTGTGGCATGGCCGCGCGCTGCACGTGCCGGAGCCGCTGGACGCCGAGGCCATGAACCGCGCCGCCACCGCGCTGCTGGGCCGCCACGACTTCGCCGCCTTCGCCACCCGCGAGGACCGCCAGACCGTGCGGGACCTGCACGTCCTGACGGTCGTCCCCGGTCCGGGCGGACTCTGGGACATCCATGTGGAGGCCGAGAGCTTCCTGCGCCACATGGTGCGCGGTCTGGTGGGCACCCTGCTGCTGGTGGGCCAGGGCCGCCTGCCGGAGACCGAGGTGGCGGCCATCCTGGAAGGCCGCGTGCGGGCCGCCGCCGGGGCCAACGCCGCGCCCTCCGGCCTGTATTTCGCCGGGGCCAGCTATCCGCCCGAACTGCTGGGGCCGGATGCCTGAGCTGGCGATTCCGGACCCCTGCCTCGTCGTCCTGATCGGGGCGGCGGGAGCCGGCAAGGGCCGCTTCGCCGCGCGGCATTTCGCGCCGGCCGAGGTCGTCTCCCGCGCGGCGTTCGGGGACGACGGGGCTTTTCTGGCCGCCCTGCGCGGACGCCTGTCCGGGGGGCGGCTCACCGTGGCCGACACCGACGCCACGCGCCCGGCCCTGCGCGCGCCCCTGGTGGCCCTGGCCCGCGAGTACGACCTCGGGGCCGCCGCCCTCGTGCTCGACCTGCCGCGCCCGCTGCTGGAGGACCGCGGGGCCGATCCCGCGGCCCTGATCGCGCAGGTCGCCGATCTGCGCCGCACCCTGCCGGGTCTCGCGGCCGAGCGCTTCGGGACGGTGCACCTGCTGCGCTCGCCGGAGGAGAGGGAGGCGGCGACGCTGCGGCGCGTCCCCCTGCCACCCGACCGCCGCGAGCTGCGCGGCCCCTTCGACTTCATCGGGGACGTGCACGGCTGCCTGCCTGAACTGCGTGACCTGCTGGAACAGCTGGGCTACCACGAAAATGAGGTGGGGACCTGGACCCCGCCGCTCGGCCGCACCGCCGTCTTTCTGGGTGACTTGAGCGACCGTGGCCCCGACAGCGCGGGCACGCTGCGGCTGGTGATGGCGATGGTGCGGGCCGGCGCGGCCCTGTGCGTGCGCGGCAACCACGACGAGAAACTGGCCCGCGCGCTGGAGGGCCGCAAGGTCAGTCCGGCGCACGGCCTGGGCGACACGCTAGCCCAGTTGGACGCGGCCGAACAGGACAGCGGTGGCCCTGGCCTGCGCGCCGAAGTGCGGGCCTTTCTGGAGGCGCTGCCCGCCCACCTCGTGCTGGATGAGGGCCGGGTGGTGGCCGCGCACGCCGGCCTGCCCGAGCGGTATCAGGGCCGCGACTCCTCCCGCGCGCGCAGATTCGCGCTGTACGGCGACGTGGACGGCCAGACCGACGACTGCGGCCTGCCGGTACGCGGCGACTGGGCCGCCAGCTACGGCGGCGCGGCGCTGGTGGTCTACGGCCATACTCCACACACCGCCCCGCGCTGGCTGGGCCGCACGCTGAACCTCGACACCGGCTGCGCCTTCGGCGGTCGCCTGAGCGCCCTGCGTTACCCGGAGCTGGAGGTGCGGAGCGTCCCCGCACGGGCCAGGTACGCCGAACCGGCCCGCCCACTCCCGGAGCCGTAGAGCCTCTGACCCTGGAGCAGCGCCAGACCGCAGACGGCCCCCTGCCACAGGAGCAGGGGGCCGCATCTCAGGTGAACTTCAGCGTTTGACGGTGAAGGTCTGGCTGGTGTAGGTCTCGGTGTCGGCGGGGTTGCTCGCGTCGCCCAGTGCCTTCAGGACGCGCACGCGCAGCTTGTACGAGCCGTTGGCGGCGTTGGTGCCGTTGGCGAGCTTGCCGTCCCAGGGATACTCGTTGTAGATGTCGCAGGTGTCCGATTTCTGGGCTGCGTTGTTGGTGCAGTTGCGGCCCAGGTATTCCTGGGTGGCGAGGGTCTCGATCAGGGTGCCGTTGGCGTCGAGCAGATCGACGTCGAGGCGGCGGGCCTGGTGCGAAAGCTGTACGAGAACCGACGGACGGTCGGTGGACAGCACGGTCGGCTTGGCAGGATCGGCCGCGTAACTCGCAAAGGTGAACTCGGGGGGCGTGGTGACCGTAGCGTTTTCCGCGTAGAAGACGTCGTTGCGCTTGCTGTACAACGCCGGGAAGTCGTAGGTCTGACCGTCAACGATCTCGTTGCCCAGGACCTGGATGCTCTGGTAGTCGCCCTTGAAACCACTGTAGGGCACCACCAGACTGGGGCCGGTCTTACTGCCCAGCGACAGCATACCGCCGTACTGCGCCTTGTCGGCCGCCGCTGCGGGCGGCGTGACCACCACGTTCAGTTCCACTTCGCTGAAGGGAGGCACGATCACTTCGGTGCCGGCCGTATCCACATTCTGGCCGTTGACAGTCATGCTGGCGTAGGCCGTGGACGCGGCGGGGGCCAGGGTCGTGCCGCCGATGGTCTGTGCCGGAACGTTCCGGGCCATGTAGACCTGACGGGTCGCGCCCGTGTTCTTCAGCACCACGACCTTGTTGCGGGTGGCGAAGGTGGCGCTCTCACCCAGGCTGAGCTTGTTGGGGCTGACCTTCACCGGGTTGCCGTAGGACGCGACGATATCGAGCATGCCCGCGCCCTGACGCTGGACGTAATCGGGGAAGTTCGTGATCGTCGCGCCGTTGCGGTAAAACCGCAGCGTTGCCGTATTCATCAGCAGGCCGCGCATGTCCTTGGCCTGGGTGTTGGGGTAAGCCTGGAGCATCAGGGCAGCCGCGCCCGCCACGTGGGGCGAGGCCATGCTGGTGCCGCTCAGGACCGCGTAACCGGTCTGGTCGCCGACGCTCAGCGGATAGGTGCTGATGATGCTGCCCCCGGGTGCCGCGAGGTCCGGTTTCTGTTCCAGCTCGGCTGAGGCGCCGTAGGACGTGAAGTCGCTGAGGGTGTTGCCGGTCGGGTTGCTGATGGCGGTCTTGCCCCCGTCGAAAGTCACAGAGACACCACCGGCGATCAGGCCACTGATCTTGGCTCCGTCCATATCCGACACGAACACGACCGGGATGGTGACAGCGGGTGTCCCAGTAACCGTAGGACTGAGATAGCCGGTCGCGTTGTTGTACAGGATGACAGCCGCCGCACCGGCCTTTTGGGCATTGCTGGCCTTTTCGTAGAAGGAGCAGGTGCCGCGGCGGATCAGGACCGCCTTGCCAGTCAGGCTGTTAGCTTCGAAGCCGCCCGAAGCCGTGCATCCGTCGTTGGTGGTCGCGGGCGTGCTGCTGGCCTTTTTGGTGATGGTCAGGTTGGCACCGATTTTGGCGGTCGGTGAGCCGCTGCCCTCGTAGTAGGCCACCTTGCTGCCGTCGGACAGCGCGAAGCTCTGAAGCTCAATCTTGCTGTTGTCTACCGAGGCGACCGAGATCACGTTGTCACCCATCGTGACACCGCCCATGCTGTACGAGCCGTTGCGGCCGCTGTTGCCTGCCGAGGCCACCACGACCATGCCCTTCTTGACCATGCGGCTGCCCACGATGGCCGAGGGCGTCTCGGCCCAGTTCTCAAAGGCCGAGCCGATACTCAGGTTCACGACCTGCATGCCGTCGCTGTAGGCCCGCTCCAGCGCCGCGACCATAACGTCTTCCTGCGTGTAGCCGCTGCACCCGAAGACGCGGTAAGCCCCAAAGCTCACATCGGGCGCGACACCTTTGAAGCCTCTGAACGTGGACGTAGCCGCCACGTTACCGCCCACGATCCCGGCGACGTGGGTCCCGTGACCCGCGCAGTCGTCCTGGGTCGGGCCGGGAACAGGGGTATTCGCCCCGGTATAGGCGTTGCCCACAAAGTCGTACTGCGACACGATGCGGCCGGCGAAGGCCGGATGGTCCACATCAATGCCAGTGTCGATGACGCCGACCTTCACGCCCTTACCGGTCAACCCCAGTTCATTCTGGGCGACATCTGCGCCGGTCATGCTGCGGGCATAGTACATGTCGGGCATCTCGGCGGCCTGCGACATGGGCACCGTCTCGGTGACAGGCATAGGAATCTTGTGGACGGGGTAGACGCTCTTGACGCCCGGCAGTTCCGAGATCCGGCCGATCTCCGCCTCGTCCGCCTCGACGGAGAAGCCGTTGAACAGCGTCCGGTAACTCATGACTTCCTGGTACGTGATGCCGCGCTGCGCAGCCAGCGTGCGGAAGCTGGCCTGCTGGCTGCCGATGCTCTGGGCACTGATCGCCGTGGGGTCGCCCTCGAGTTCCACGAACCACTTGCCGGTCATGGCAGTGGCCTTGAGTGCGCTGGCATTGACACCGCCCGCGACCACGCCGCTGGGCGTGCCGGTGCTGGGCGCGCCGCTGCCGCAGGCTCCCAGGACCAGGGCCAGGCTGAGCAGCGAAACGGTTTTCAGGGTGTTCTTCATGCTCGTATCTCCTTAAAGCTCAGCGGCGCGTCAGGGCGATCTGGTAGGTGTTGGTGGCCTTGTCGTCGGTGGCGTTGGGATCGTCGTGGATCAGGAAACTCGTCACGACCACCGTGTAGGTGCCGGCCACGGGCGCGTTGAAACGGATTTCCGACTCCAGGCCCGCGCCGCCGTCGTCGTCCTTTTCCAGCACGGTCTTGCCGTCGGGCATCAGGACCATCACGTAGGGGTCCAGGGTGCTGCCGGCATCCACGCTCACGCTCTTGACCGTCAGCTTGAGCATTTCGCCCGCCGCCGCCGTGTACTTGAAGTAGTCCATGTCACGCGACTTGCCGGCGACGGCCCCGTTGACCGGGGTATTCAGGGTCAGGGCCGTGGCCTGGGCCACGCTGTCGTTGGGCTCGTTGGCATCGGCGATGGCCACCTTCACCGTGGCGCTCGACTGGCCCACGTTGCCCGCCAGGTCGTAGGCCTTCGCGGTAATGGTATGCGTGCCGTTGTCGGCGAAGGCGTAGGTCTTGCTGGCGGTGTAGGGCGCTTCGGTGTCGGTCGCCACCAGGGTCGCGCCGTCGTAGAACTCGACCTTGGTGACCCCTACGTCGTCGCTGGCCGCCGCCGTGAAGGTGGCCGTGCCGGTGGCCGTCAGTTCGGTGGGCGACACCGTCAGGCTGGCCTTGGGCGCCACCGTATCCACATAGACCGTGATGGTCTGGGCCGCCAGCGTGGTCACGTTGCCGGCGAGGTCGTACAGCTTGACCGTGATGCTGTGCGTGCCGTTCTGGGCCGCCGAGTAGTTCAGGGAGGTGCTGTAGGGCGCCTCGGTGTCGGTGCTGCTGAGCTGGCCGTTGTCGTAGAACTCGGCGCGCGCGACGCCGCCTGCGTCGCTGGCCGTGACGTTGACCGTGTAGTTGCTGCCCGTGTTCTTGACGACGGTGAAGCTGCCGGTGGGCGGGGTGGTGTCGCCCGACCCGCCGACCGTCACGGTCGCCGTCGCCGCGTCGCTGGTGTTGCCGGAGGTGTCGGTCGCCACGGCGCGGTAGGTCAGGGTGCCGCTCGCCGCGCTCACGGTGTCGCTGTACTCGTAGGGAGACGTGGTGTCCTCGGCGAGCTTGGTGTCGCCGCGGTAGAAGGTCACGGACTTCACACCCACGTTGTCGCTGGCCGTCGCCACCAGCGAGACCGTACCGGCGCCGCTCAGCGCGGTAGGGGTGGCGCTCAGGCTCACGGCCGGCTTGGTGGTGTCGCCGGCGACGGAACCCGTGTTCCCGCAGGCACTCAGGAGTGCGCCGGTCAGGGCGAGGACGGAGAGGGTCTGGACTCTTCTCATAGGGACTCCTTGAACGGAACGTCGGCCGAAGCCGAAGGACATCGACGCCGTAAAAAAAGCCTCGCCGTGTGAAGCGTGAGACACGCTTCAGCGGACGTTGTGGGCTGGAAAGGCAGAATAGCCACTCGCTCAGTCATGTGCAAGGTGAGCTTCACCCGTGACTTATTTCGCACACATCCGCACACCTCACGTCTCAGAAGGCGGATTTGCCCACCAAGCGGGCCGCGCGCCGCCCCTACACTGCCCTATGCGTCCCGCCTCCCTGCTGCTCCTGGGCCTCGGCCTGAGCGCCCTGTCTCCGGCCCTGTTCCCTTCGGCGCAGGCGCAGTCGGCCGCCGCCCTGGCCCGTGTGGACGCCGCCCAGATGAGCATTCCGGCCGCGCGCGAGAAGGCTTACCCCGGCAGCGCCCTGACCGTACGCCAGACGCTGCGCGCAGGCAGCAACTACAGCCGCGCCGTGGTCAGCTACCAGTCCGGCGGCCTGCGCATCAATGCGCTGCTCACCGTACCGAACGGGACACCGCCCAAGGGGGGCTGGCCCGCCATCGTGTTCAACCACGGGTACGTTCCGCCGAACGTCTACCGCACCACCGAGCGGTACGTGGCCTATCAGGACGCCTTCGCCCGCGCGGGATTCGTGACCCTCAAGAGCGACTACCGGGGCCACGGCTCCAGCCAGGGTGAGGCGCTGGGCGGCTATTACGCACCCGGCTACACCGACGACGTGATGAACGCGCTCAGCAGTCTGAAAAAAGACCCCCGCGTGAACGCCGCGCGCATCGGTATGTGGGGCCACAGCATGGGCGGCTTCCTGAGCCTGCGCGCGATGGTCCTCGACAGGAGCGTCAAGGCCGGGGTCATCTGGGCCGGCGTGGTGGGCGACTACGACCAGCTCATGAACGGGTGGCCGCACAAGGCGCCCGCCAGCATTCCCCAGCGCGTGCTGAACCTGCGCAAGGTCGCCGTCGAGAAATACGGCACACCGAAGGCCAACCCCGACTTCTGGAACAAGCTCAGCGCCACGAGCTACCTGCGCGACCTCGGCGGGCCCCTTCAGCTCCATATCGGCACCGCCGACGAGGATGTCCCGGTGGCCTTCCACACCTCGCTCGCCGCGCGGCTCAAGGCCATCGGCCGGCCGGTGCAGAGCTACGTGTACCCCGGCGACAACCACAACCTCAGCCGCAACCTGAACACGGCCCTGGCGCGCTCGGTGGCCTTCTTCAAGGCGAACCTGTAGCCGTGGGGCGCGTGCTGGGTGGGCTGCTGACCCTGCTCGTGCTGGGGGTGGGCTATGTGGCCCTCACGCAGCCCGGGCGCCTGCCCTTTGCGCTGCCCACCCCGCGCGCGAATACACCGGGCACCTCTGTCCCACCGACTTCCGGCCCCACGACCGCCACGCCGCGCCCGCTGGAGGGGCTCCCGGACGCGGCGCTGGCCTCCTCCGTGGCGCGGCAACCGACGAGCATCGAGGCCCTGCGCGCGCGCGAGTACCCCGGCAGCGCCCTGACTGTGCGGCGCACCTTGACCCCCGGCGCGAACTACTCGCGGCAGGTCGTGAGCTATCAGTCCGAGGGCCTGCGCATCAACGCACTGCTCACCGTGCCCCGGGGCACGCCGCCCGAGGGGGGCTGGCCCGCCATCGTGTTCAACCACGGGTACATTCCGCCGGACGTGTACCGCACCACCGAGCGCTACGTGGCCTACCAGGACGCCTTCGCGCGGGCCGGCTTCGTGACCCTCAAGAGCGATTACCGGGGCCACGGCGATTCGGAGGGCGAGGCGCTGGGCGGCTACGACGACCCCGGCTACACCGTGGACGTGCTGAACGCCGCCGCCAGCCTGAAAAAGGACCCGCGCGTGAACCCGCGGCGGCTGGGGCTGTGGGGCCACAGCATGGGCGGGCAACTGTCGCTGCGGGCCATGCTGGTGGACCCCAGCCTCAAGGCCGCCTCGCTGTGGGCGGGCGTGGTCGCGGGCTACGACGTGCTGGCGACTGACTGGAACCGCCCGGCGGGGACGCCGCGCCCGGCACTCGACCCGATCAACCGCCGTTACCTGCGGCTGCTCAGCCCCAATGCCCACCTCGGGGACCTGCGCGGCCGGCCGCTGCAACTGCACCACGGCACCGCCGACGAGGACGTGCCCTACGCCTTCCAGCAGGCGCTGGCCGCCGACCTGCGCGCCGCCGGGCAGCCCTTCACGGCCTACCGCTACGAGGGCGACAACCACAACCTCAGCGGCAACCTGGGGCTGGCGCTGAGGCGCTCGGTGCAGTTCTTCCGGGACACGCTGTAGGCGTGGGGGCGACTGCTATACTGCCGGAGCTTCGTGACCCCAGGTCACGCCGGAGGTTTTCAGGAACGGCTCGCCCGCGCGAGTCCACGTGTACCGCGAGGACACGTCTTCAGAACGGGAACATGCACGCAACACGGCCGCCTTCTCCCCCCTGCGGGGAGCCTGCGCGCGGTTGCTGCCCGCCCCGTTCCGGCCAGGTTCCTGCACACTGGAGGTCCGGTTCGGGGGTTTTGGCGTGCCCCGGAGATATGCTATAGTCCCACGTTGGTGACCCGCCCCCTGGCGCGGGTGAGCGAGCGGCCCCCGCCCGGCAGCGTTCCAGAGGCGCGGCGGCCAAGCAGGAGGAAGTACGATGTTTGCAATCATTCAGACCGGCGGGAAGCAGTACCGCGTGCAGGAAGGCGACGTCATCCGCGTCGAGAGCCTCAAGGGTGAAGCGGGCGACAAGCTCGACCTTCAGGCCCTGTTCGTCGGCGGCGAGCAGACCGTCTTCGGCGAGGGCGCCGGCAAGTACACCGTGCAGGCCGAAGTCGTCGAGCACGGCCGCGGCACCAAGATCTACGTGCGCAAGTACAAGAGCGGCATCCAGTACCGCCGCCGCACCGGCCACCGCCAGGACTTCACCGCGATCAAGATCCTGGGCATCCAGGGCTAAGGGAGGATTGAACCCACATGGCACACAAGAAAGGCGTAGGTTCGTCCAAGAACGGACGTGACAGCAACCCCAAGTACCTGGGCGTGAAGAAGTTCGGCGGCGAGGCCGTCCTGGCCGGGAACATCCTGGTCCGTCAGCGCGGCACCAAGTTCAAGGCCGGCCCCAACGTGGGCATGGGCCGCGACCACACCCTGTTCGCTCTGGAAGCGGGCAAGGTCGTGTTCACCAACCGTGGCCGCACCGGGCGCTTCATCAGCATCGAAGTGGCCCAGACCGAAATCGCCGCCGACTGAACCCCCAGGGGTTGAGGCAGAGGCCGGGGCCTGCGGGTGCCCGGCCTTTTGCGTGCAGGTGGCAGGGCACAAAGGAGAAAGGCAATGGCTTTTCGTGACGTACTGAATATCGAGGTGGCGGCCGGCAACGGCGGCGACGGCTCCATGAGCTTCCACCGCGCCAAATACATGGAAAAGGGCGGCCCCGACGGCGGCCACGGCGGTAAGGGCGGCGACATCGTGCTGCGCGCCATCGAGGGCGTCGAGTCGCTCGAGCGCCTGGTGGGCCGGCGCAAATTCAAGGCCCCCAACGGCAACTACGGCGAGGGCCGGCTGCGCCAGGGGGCCGACGGCGAGGACGTGGTCATCGAGGTGCCGGTCGGCACGACCGCCTTCGACGAGGACAGCGGCAAGGTCATCGCCGACCTCGTGCGGGTCGGGCAGGAGAAGGTCATCGCGCGCGGCGGCCCCGGCGGACGCGGCAACTCGACCTTCGCCAGCAGCACGCGCCAGGCCCCGCGCTTCGCGGAACTCGGGGTGCCGGGCCGCAAACGCCGCGTGCGCCTGGAACTGCGCCTGATCGCCGACGTCGGTTTGGTGGGCTACCCCAACGCGGGCAAGAGCAGCCTGCTCGCCGCGCTCTCGCGGGCCAACCCGGCCATCGCCGACTACCCTTTCACGACCCTCTCGCCCATCCTGGGCGTGGTCGAGCGCCACGACGCCTCGGGCTTCCCGCTTGACGAGCGCTTCACGCTGGCCGACATTCCCGGCATCATCGAGGGGGCCAGCGAGGGCAAGGGCCTGGGCCTGGAATTCCTGCGTCACATCAGCCGCACCCGCCTGCTGGTGTATGTGCTGGACGTGACGCGCGACCCGGTCGAGGAACTGCGCCAGCTTCAGGCCGAGTTGCAGGCCTACGACCCCAGCCTCCTGAGCAACGTGGCGCTCGTGGCGCTGAACAAGGTCGAGCTGGTGGACGGCGACCTGAGCGCGATGGTCGAGGACGAGCTGGCCGAGTTCGGGCTGCCGGTGCTGCGCGTCAGCGCCCGCGAGGGCCAGGGTCTGGCCGAACTGCGCGAGGCCGTGTTTCAGCTGCTGCCCGACCGCGAACTGTGGGCGCAGCAGAGCGCCCTGGAAATCGAACCCGAGGAAGTCGTGGACGCCGCGCTGCGCGTCGTGTTCCGCGAGGACGCGCCGCCCAAGGGTGAGGGCGCGCCCGAGCGCGTCTGGGAAATCCACGGAGGCGGCTTCGAGGAGCGCATCGTGCGCTTCTCGCGCTACCTCGACGACGCGGCCGAGTACCTGGGCAACCTGTTCAAGCGCCAGGGCCTCTACAACGCCCTGAAGCGGGCCGGGGCGCGCGAGGGCGACACCGTCGAGATCGGCACCTTCCGCTTCGAATACTTCGAGGAAGAAGAGAGCCGCTGAACCGGGGTCAGGGAGCCGGGGCCGCGCGCCCCGGCTTTTTTCATCTGCCGCCGTACACCACGCGGCGCACGAGCCACTCGGCCGGGCCGGTGCCGAAGCGGCGCACCGTCCAGGCGCTCAGCGGCAACTGGAGCAGCCCGAACCCCAGCGCCAGGGCCAGCGTCGCCGCCGCGCCCCAGCGCCCGAACTGCGCTCCGGCGTAGGGATAGAACACGGTGGTCATGACGAGGCTCTGGGCCAGGTAGTTGCTCATGGCGGTGCGTCCGCTGGCGGCCAGGTGACGCAGGGGGCCCAGACGCCCGCGCGCCGCGAGCAACCCGATCAGGCCGACGTAGCCCAGCGCGCCCGCCAGCCCGCCGCTCATGCGGACCGGAATGGCGGCCAGGCCCGACAGGTAGTCGCCGCGCGTGTTGAGCCAGGCGAGCGCCCCGCCCAGCACGAGGCCAAGCGGTACCCCGACGGCCGCAAAGCGCCGCAGCAGCGGCAGATGGTCCTGGGGACGCAGCAGCAGCCCCGTTTTTCCCGCCGCCGCCCCCAGGCAGAACAGGGCGACCAGCCAGGGGCCGTTGTAGACCGCGCCGCCCAGCAGGTCGTTCAGGTACTCGGCGGCGCGCCCGGCGACGGCCCCGGTATAGGTACCGCCGTCCGCAAAGGAGGGCAGCCCCGAAAACCGGGGATAGACCTGGCCCCGGGCGGCGAACGCCAGGGCCGCGAACACCCCCTCCAGCAGCCACCATGCCCCCAGCACGCTTGCCAGCACCAGCAGGGCGCGGGCGCGCAGGCGCGCGACGGCCATCAGCGCCAGCCCCAAGACCGCATAGGTGGCGATGATGTCGCCGTGCCACACCAGCACGAAATGCAGTGACCCGACCACCAGCAGCGCGAGGTGCCGGCGCAGGAACACGCCTGCCCCCTGCCGCGCCAGCAGCCCCGCCGCCCCCCACCCGAACAGCATGGCGAAAATGGAGATGAACCGCCCGTTGAACAGCATGTCGGTGAACACCTGCGCGGCGCGGTCGAGTCCGGCCTGCTGCCACTCGCGCAGGCCCGCGAAGTCCTGCATGTTGACGACCAGGATGCCCAGCAGCGCCGCGCCGCGCAGCACGTCCGGCAGCGGCGAGCGGTCCTGCTGCGGCCCGCGCCGGGGGGCAGCGGCCAGGGCCTCGGCGTCGGGGGGCAGGGATACAGGAGCCGTCATGCCCGCAGGCTAGCGCCCCCGAGGGGGAACGAAGGCATAAAAAATCCGCCTCTCGGGCGGTGATGTCAACAACTCTAGCGCGGTATGCAGGAGATGTCCAGTCTATGCTTCCGGTGCCTCCGAGGGACCGGTCCTCCCTACCCGGGTCAACAGACCCGAAACGAAAAATCCGCCCTTCGCGGACGGTGATAGCTCAACTATAGCGCCGAATCCAGCCGGGATCAAGGGTATGCAACGGCTCGACAAAACGGCCTCCTGCACGGCATTTTCCTGTGCCTTCCAACCCCATTATTCGGCATCCGGCGTCCCCAATGCCCTCTCGAAGACATGCAGCGTGCCCACGTCGTAGAGCACCACCCGCGCCGTGAGGTCGGGCCACTGGCGCAGGCCATCGTGCAGGGCGCGCAGGGCGACAACCGCCGCCTGCTGAACAGGGTAACCGTAGACCCCGGTGCTGATCGCCGGGAAGGCCACCGTACGGCAGCCGTGTTCGGCCGCCAGCCGCAGGCTCTCGCGGTAGGCCCCCGCGAGCTGCTCAGGCTCGCCCTGGGCACCCCCGCGCCACACCGGCCCGACCGCGTGGATGACGAAGCGCACGCCCAGGCGCGCCAGCCCGAAGGCGGGCGTGATGACGGCCGTGCCGGTCGGCGTCCCCCCGATGGCGCGGATGGCGCGCAGCAGCTCCGGCCCGGCGGCGCGGTGGATGACCCCGTCCACCCCACCGCCGCCCATGAGCTGCCTGTTGGCGGCCGTCACGACCGCGTCGGTGTGCTGCGCGGCGATATCGCCCTGCACGAGTTCCAGCCTGGGAGTCATGCCCCAGCATAGGCCGCGTGCCGGACGCCCGGTCTTCAGGAATCGACCACCTGACGCAGCGCCTCGGTCTTCAGCGCGCCGCTGCGCACGGTCGCGGCGAGGGCATGCGCTTCGCGCTCGGCCTCGGTCCAGTTGGCCTCGGGACGCTGCGTGGCGCGCTCGGCCTGCTGGACGGCCAGCAGTTCCTGTACGGCGCGGTTCAGGTCGTCGTTGACGATCACGTAGCGGAAGGCGTGCGCCTGCATGATCTCTTCGCGCGCGCGCAGCAGCCGCTTTTCGATCCGTTCGGGCGTCTCGGTGGCGCGCCCGGTCAGGCGGCGGCGCAGTTCGGTGAGGCTGGGCGGCATGATGAACACCAGAATGGCCCCGTCGCCCATGCGGTCCTTGACCTGCATGGCCCCCTCGACCTCGATTTCCAGCACCACGTCCTGCCCGCGCGCCAGCGCCGCCTCGATGGGTTCGATGGGCGTGCCGTAGTGGTTGCCCACGAACTGCGCGTGCTCCAGAAAACCGTCCTGGCGCGCCTTCTCCAGAAATTCGGCCGGGGTCACGAACACGTAGTCGCGGCCCTGCACCTCGCCCGGGCGGGCCTCACGGGTGGTCCAGGAGGTCGAGTAGAACACGTCCTGCCCGGCCAGCCACTGCTCGCGCAGCGTCCCCTTGCCTACACCCGAGGCCCCCGTCATCACGATGAGCAGGCCCCGGCCCGCCGGTCGGCTCTCCTCTGTCCCGGCCACGCCGGTTCCCTGCTGCGCCCTGTCCATCTCCGAACCCGTCATTGCCGTGCAGCATACCCGGCCGGCACCGGGGCACGCATCCCGGCCCTGCGCGGATGGTCAGGCGTCCTTTCGGGTCCAGGAGCATCCACCGGCCCGGAGAAGGGACGAGAGCAACAGAAAGCGCGGAAATGCTTCGGTCGCCCCCAGGTTCTCTTGCTCCAGGCCCGGAACCGCGCCGCCGCACTTCCGCACAGGTGACCGTCTTTACTTGGTCTTGGTGGGTTTACGGCCCTTGGCACGCGACTTGCCGAGGTCCTGGCCCTTCTTGTAGCTCGCTTCCATCTTGCGCCGGGTTTCTTCGACCAGCGCCTTGAAATCCACGTCGCCGGACTCGACCGCTTCGAGGCTCACTTTGGGCGCGGCGGCGCGGCGGGTCACGCCCAGTTCTTCGTTGACGCCTTCGAACCACTTCTTGAAGGCCGCCGTATCGTCGAACAGCATGTCTTTGGTTTCGCGCTGGTACGTGCCTTCGGCGCCCCGGCGGCTGTACTGCTTGGGCATCGTAAAGCGTTCGGGCAGATTCATCGCATCGATCTTGCCCTCACGCACGGCGTCGCGGAAACGCTTGACGAAAGCGTCGCTGCGCTGGACATTGCTCAGTTCGTGGACCTGCTCACTCAGTTTTTTATAAGGCATAGGAAAACCCCTCCTTGCCGATTATCACCCTGGCCCGCTCAGCTGTAAAGGCGGCCCTCCCTTGTATTCAGCCATTTCAATCTCCGCTCATCTCTGCTTTGTAGGAGCCGGCACCCAGAGAACGTCTTCTTACGCGCTTCCTCAGCCTCTTCTTCATATGGTTACGCCACGCTGCAAAACATGGCTATACGGAGGGTCATCAAATAAAAAAGCCCCGCCGCAGACTTCCGGCGGGGCTCCCCGGCCCTGGGCCTCGTCGCCCGGTTATCTGCGGTCGTCCTCGCGGCCTTCGTCCAGGCCCACGCCGAACCCCTGGTCGAGCAGGTCCTCGCTATAGGTGCGGAAGGCCAGCATGGTCTGGGTCCTGACGATGCCCTCGACCTTGCGCAGATGACCCGTGACCACGTCGTCGAGGTCCTCGTACTGGGCGAGCTTGAGAATGGCGACGATGTCCCAGTCGCCGGTCACGCTGTAGACCTCGCGCACGCCCGGCACCCCGGCCAGGGCCTCGGCGGTTTCCTGAATACGCTGGCGCTCGGCCTGAAGCATCACGATTGCGGTGACCATGCCCGTATGGTACGCGCCCGGCCCCGCCGCCGGAGGAGCGGCGTCCTGACCGTTCGTTCGGGGACGTTCTACCGCCGCGCGCGGGCGTATGGTACGGACATGACCGTCACCTCGCCGCCTGATGGGGCCACCCCCAAGCCGCGCCTCACGCCGCGCGAAAAGCTCCTGAACCGTATCCAGAAGGACATTCCCATCGTGCGGCGGCCCTACCGCGTGCTCGCTGAGGAAGTCGGCCTGAGCGAGGCCGAAGCGCTGGAGATCCTGCGGGAGGTCAAGGCGCAGGGCGTGCTGCGTCAGGTGAGCGCCATCTTCGACACGCGCACCCTGGGCTACCAGTCCAGCCTGGTGGCGGCCGTGTACGCCGAGGACCAGCTCGACGCGGGGGCCGAAGTGGTCAACGGACACCCCGGCGTGAGCCACAACTACAAGCGCAACCACGACTTCAACCTCTGGTACACCATCGCCGTGCCGCCCGAAAGCAACCTCGAAGCGCACGTCCAGAAGCTGCACGAGACGAGCGGTGCCCAGCTCACGCGCCTGATGCCCACCCTGCACCTGTTCAAGATCGGCGTGGAGTTCGACATGAGCGGCCAGGAAGACTGGAACGCCAAGGCCAAGCCGCAGTACACGAGCGAGCAGCGCAACATCGGCTACGCCGTGACCGACCTCGACCGCGCCTTCGTCACCGAGTTCCAGAAGGACCTGCCCGTGACCGAGGAGCCCTACGCCGACGCCTGCGCCGCGCTGGGGCTGAGCATCGAGGACGTGTCGGCGCATGCCCAGAAGATGAAGGAAGCCGGAGCGCTGCGCCGCGTGTCGGCCGTGTTCCGCCACCAGAAGGCGGGCTTCACCTTCAACGCGATGGGGGTGTGGGCCGTGCCGCAGGAGGAGGTCGCCGAGACGGGCCGCCGCATGGCCGAGTTCAAGGCCGTGTCGCACTGCTACCTGCGCCCCACCTACCCCGAGTGGCCCTACACCATCTTCACGATGGTCCACGGCCGCAGCAAGGAGGAGGCCTTCGGCAAGATCGAGGCCATCGAACAGGAAGTCGCGAACGGCATCGACTACGCCATCCTGTACTCGACCAAGGAGTACAAGAAGATCCGCCTGGAGTTCTACAAGCCCGAGTTCTACGAATGGGCACGCGAGAATCTGGGCACCGAAGCCTGAGCCTGGGCATGAGGGAAGGGCGGCGGAGAGAGTCTCTCCGCCGCCCTTGGCCTTCGCCTAGCCCTTCAGCTCAGACGTACTGGCCGCCGTGACGCTGCATCGCGGCTTCCAGCGCGGCCTGGGGCACGTTGTCGTCCACTGCGATGGAACGGCCGCCCGAGGCGTTGGCCTGATCCATACGGTCGTAGGCTTCGTCGGACACGCTGTAGTCGTAATCGCGGCCCATACCCATGTCGCCGTCCGTGCGGGTGGGGTAGGCGGCGTTGTCGGCCGTGCGGCCGTCGTTGTTCTCGTCCACGCCCGCCGCGCCGCCGACCGCGCCCACGCCTGCGCCCACGCCCGAGCCCAGAGCCGCCATGCCCAGGATCATCGGGGCGGCGAGGCCGCCGGTCGCCACGGTCGCCACGGTGCCGGCGATCGCGCCGACGACCGCACCCACACCCGTCCCGGCCACGGCGCCCGCACCGGCGTCTTCGGCAGCGGCGCCCGCATCGCCCGCAGTGTCGTAGCGGTCGGTGTCGTTCATGGTGGTCGAGCCGCGCGGGTTCGTCATGGACGAGGCGCCGGTGCTCGTGCCCGAGGTGCTCAGGTCACCCGTCGTCCCGGAGCGGCGGGTCCAGGTGGTGTCGCGCGTCTCGGGCTGGATGACGCCCTGATCACGCAGGTCAGCAACGAAAGCGTCGGCCTGGGCCACCGTCGGGAAGATCAGATGTTTCATGCCCCGAGTGTGCCCGAGCCGCCTGCCTGGTCATATGAGCCCAAACCCAACAGACCTTACGTTTAAGGCCACGAGACCTTGGGGGAGGGTGGGGCGGTCCCCCCCTCCCTAGCGGGCCTCAGCCCAGGCTCTTGACCGTCTTGACGACGTTCTCGACGCTGAAGCCGAACTTCTCGAACAGGACCTTGGCGGGGGCCGACGCGCCGAAGGTCTCCATGCCGATCACCGCGCCGTCCAGGCCCACCCACTCGTACCAGGGCTGCTTGGCGGCGGCCTCGATGGCGACCCGCTTGACGCCGGGGGTCAGGACGCTGGCCTTGTACTCGGCACTCTGCTCGCGGAACACCTCAATGCAGGGCATGGACACCACGCGCGCGGCGATGCCCTCGGCGCCCAGTGCGTCGGCGCTGTCCAGCGCGAGGCTGACTTCCGAGCCGCTGGCGATCAGGATCACGCTGGGGTTCTCGGCGTCGCGCAGCACGTAGCCGCCCTTCCTGGCCCCCTCGATGTTGCGGGGCAGGATCGGCAGGTCCTGGCGCGAGAGGGCCAGCGCGGTCGGCCCCTTGCCGTACTCCAGGGCCATGAGCCACGCGGCGGCCGTCTCGTTGGCGTCGGCGGGGCGGATGACGTGCGCGCCCGGCACCGAGCGCAGCATGGCGAGCTGCTCAATGGGCTGGTGGGTGGGGCCGTCCTCGCCCAGGCCGATGGAGTCGTGGGTGAGCACGTAGGTCACGGGCTGCATCTGGATGGCCGAGAGGCGGAAGGCGGGCTTGAGGTAGTCCGCGAACACCAGGAAGGTACCCACCAGCGGGCGCGGGCCACCGTACAGCGCCAGCCCGTTGGCGGCGGCGGCCATGCCGAACTCGCGCACGCCGAAGTACACGTTGCGGCCCTCGTAGCTGCCCGGCGCGAACTCGCCGCCGTCCTTGATGGTCGTCTTGGTGCTGCCCGAGAGGTCGGCGCTGCCGCCCATCAGGCCCGGCACCACCTTGGCGAGCGCGTTGATGACCTCGCCGCCCGCGTTGCGGGTCGCGGCGGCCTTGCCCCCGACCTCGTAGACCGGCAGCGCGGCTTCGAGGTCATCGGGCAGCTTGCGCTCCAGCAGCGCCTGCACTTCGGCGGCCAGTTCGGGGTACTGGGCGCGGTAGCCGTCCATGAGCTTTTGCCACTCGGCCTCGTGGGCGGCGCCGCGCTCGGTGGCGTCCATGTGGGCCGCGACCTCCCCGGGCACCGTGAAGGCGGGGTAGTCCCAGCCCAGGGCGGCCTTCGTCTCGGCCACGCCCTCGGCACCCAGCGGCTCGCCGTGCGCCTTGCTCGTGCCCGCGCGGGGGCTGCCGAAGCCGATCACGGTCTTGACCTGGATCAGCGTGGGCTGGTCGAGGTTGGCCTGGGCCTGCTTGACCGCACTCTCGATGGCGGCCAGGTCGTTGCCGTCCTGCACGCGCAGCACTTCCCAGCCGTAGGCCCGGAAACGCTCGGCGGTGTCCTCGGACTCGGCCTTGAAGGTCGCGGTGTCGAGCTGCACCGAGTTGTCGTCGTGCAGCCAGATGAGCTTGCCAAGCTTGAGGTGGCCGGCCAGCGCCGCCGACTCGTGGTTCACGCCTTCCTGAAGGTCGCCGTCGCCCAGGAAGCTGTAGGTGTAGTTGTCGAAGATGGGAAAGCCTTCACGGTTGTACTGCGCGGCGAGGTGGTGCTCGGCCATCGCCATGCCGACCGTCATGGCCGCGCCCTGGCCCAGCGGCCCGGTGGTGGCGTCCAGGCCCTTGGTGTGGAAGAACTCGGGGTGGCCGGGCGTCTTGCTGTCCCACTGGCGGAAGTTCTTGAGTTCGTCCAGGGACAGGTCGTAGCCGGTGAGGTGCAGCAGCGAGTAGATGAGCATGCTGGCGTGCCCGGCCGAGAGCACGAAGCGGTCGCGCCCGGCCCACTCGGGGTTCTTGGGGTTGATGCGCAGGAACTTCTGCCACACCACGTAGCCCATCGGGGCCATACCCAGCGGCGCGCCGGGGTGGCCGCTGTTGGCGGCCTGCACTCCGTCGATGCTCAGGGTGCGAATCGTGTTGACACTGAGTTGCGCCACGTCCTTGTGCTCGGTCATGGGGGCAGTCTACCCGCCTGGGCCGCGCCGGGCAGGGCCTGTGTCTCGACGGGCCGGCAGCACGCGCCCCCCGCCGGGAACAGGCAGGGGGCACGGTGGAATTCACGTCCGGGGCCTGGAACGGTCCCTCCGGTCAGGCGGGCAAGCGCGCGGTCGGCACTTCCATTCCGGTATGAACAAAATACGCCCCAGACGTAACCCTGTCAAGACTTCTGTGTATGCTGCCGGTTCGGCTATGCGCTCCCCGGGCGATGGGCCTGTGTGGCAGCCCACACGGGCCAGGTCCTGCTGCATAGTCTCCCCCCTCCGCCATCTGGCTTAGGGACCGGATTCGCGTCCTTGCCCCGCCCCCCGCAAGATGACCCCATGTCCGAACACCCTGTGTCGCCCGGCGAGACGCTCCCCGAACTCCGCCCCTTCCGGAACGCCGACGCCCCGGCGGTCGCGCGCCTCGTGACCGACAGCGTGCGCGGGCACTGGACCTATGCCCCGACGCACTTCCGGGAGAACCCGGGCCCGCTGCGCCGCCGCCTCGTCGCGGTGCAGGCCGGCGAGGTGATCGCCACCGCCGCGCTCTCCCCCTTCGGGGTGGGGACGCCGGACGCGTTGCGGCTGGACCTCGCGGGCGAGGAGACGGCTTTCTCGCCGCTGTACCTCGCGCTGCTGGCCGAGGTCCCCACCGGATTCGCACGCGTGCTGGGCGTGACGCGCGAGGATTTCGGCGAACAGGTGGCCTTTTTCGGCAGGGCGGGTTTCCGCAACGCCTGGCAGTCGTGGGGCGCGCACCTGGAGCTGCAGGACTTCGATTTCGGGCGCTACGCGGCGCAGGAGGAGAAGCTCTTCCTCGAGGGCTACGAGGTCGAGCACCTGTCGCCGGAGGCCCCGGACGCCGACTGGGACACACTGCATGCCCTGACGGCGCAGGGAGTGGCCGACGCCCCGCACAATCCCGTGACCACCCCCGACCCGCTGAGCCGGGACGCCCTGCGCGGCATGATCCGGCGGGAGGAGGCCTGCTTCGTGGTGCGGCGCCGGGGTGAGATCGTGGCGCTGACCCGCCTGACCCCGCGCGGCGGCACGGTGGACAGCGAGCACACCGTCACCCACCCGGCCCACCGCTCGCGCGGCCTCGCCACGGTCCTCAAGGCGCGCGCCCTGGCCTGGGCGCAGGCGCAGGGCGCGGCGGCGGCGAGTACCGGCGGCACGGTCCTGAATCTGCCCATGCTGCGGGTCAATACCCGTCTGGGCTACCGCCCCGAGCCGATGTGGCTCACCTGGGCCATGCCCTTGTCACGCAGATGTAAGAATTAAGGTTTAATGTATGTCCATGCCTCAACTCCGCCTCGAAGAACTGGTGTCGTACTTCGTGCTCGCGCAAGCCGGAGATGCCAAGCCCTATACCGACCGCGACTTCGTCCGGCTCATCGACGAACTCGGTCTGGAGCGCGCCAACGCCCTGCGCTCGGACATCGCCACGCAGCTCGCGCAGGGGCGGCCCGCCCGCACCATCGAAGCCGAACTCGTCGCCTGAGCGTGAACCGGTGTTCGCCGCCCTGAGGGGCGGCTTTTTCATGCCTGCTCCAGGTCTGGACTAGGTTCCGCCGTCCAACCAGGCCCAGGCCTCCCGCGCAGTCGCCAGTTCACGCTCGGCGGGGCGGCCAGGAGCGGCCAGCGGGGTCAGGCGGCGCAGGTCGGCCTCCACCTGTTCGCGTAACGCCGCGCCCGCCGCGCGCAGCAGCAGCGGGCCATACCGCCGCGCGGCGGCCAGGGGCAGCCCCATGTAGGCCGGGTCGGGGCCACCCGCGCGCTCCAGGGCCAGCACGGGGTACAGCCAGTACCCCTCCGTGAGCGCCTCGGCCGTCAGGTGGTAGCCCTGCGCCCGCGCCCAGACCCGCAGCGGCTCGGGGCTGTCGTTGGGTTGCAGTACCAGCCGGGTGGGCAGCGCCGCCCCTGCCCGCTCCAGCACGCCCCGGATGGTCGCTGCGCCCATGCCGCACAGGCTGGCGCTGTCTGCCTCGCCAGGGCGCAGGGGCGCGAAACCGTCGCCGGCCCGGACCTCGATCTGGGCGGCCAGCCCCGCGCCGGCCACGTTGCGCCGCGCCTGGGCCAGCGGGCCGGGATTGAGCTCGACGGCGACGCAGCGCCGCGCCCGCCCGCTGCGGATCAGGGCGACGGGCAACCGGGCGTGATCGGTGCCGATATCGGCGTGGACCTCGGCGCGGACGAGCGCGAGCACGGCCCCCAGCCGGGCGTCGAGGGTCGCCGGGGTCATGTGGGCGGGGCCGGAGCCGTCGGCTCGGGAACGGGCGGCTCGGGGTGGGCCGCGCCCTGCCGGCTCAGGATCACGCTGTAGGCCCCGACCGCCAGGATCACGGCCGCGAGCGCCGCGCCGTAGGCCAGGATCTCGGTCCCGCCCTTCCACTCCAATGCCACGCTGAAGAAATTGACCGCCAGCGCCACCACCACGATGCCCAGCAGCTTCTGCTTGAGGTCGTCGAAGGTGCGGATGTGCAACCACGCGGGCACGTTCTGCACCCGCCCGACGAACAGCGCCTGCATCCCCAGGCTGATGATGAGCAGGGCCATCCCGACCAGCAGGGTGTCGGCCTGCTCGACCGCCGCCACCATGAGGTGCTTGGTCGTGCCCTCCTCGCCCAGGTGGGTGAAGGCGTCCCGGATGGTGCGCGCCGCCTGCCAGATGGCCGCCACGAACAGCGCGAGGCTGAACACGAGCGAGCTGAGGACGCCGAGTTCGACGATCAGGCGCGTGAACCCGAAGGCGTGCGAGAGCTGCCGGGACGCGGGCGCACCGGGGGCGCGGGAGTGCGGGCGCGTCACCCCGCTTCTCCGGCCGGGGTCTCCAGCGGCACGAGGGGGTCGCCCACGCGGATCAGCCCGCCCCGGATGACCCGCGCGGTCAGGCCGCCGTGGCCGCGCACCGCGTTGTAGCCGCCCTCCCCCAGGTTCTCCTCCATGCGTGAGCAGGGGTGACACTCGCCGGTGCCCTCCAGAATCGCCTCGCCGATCTGGAAACGCCGGTCCTTGAGGGCCAGCAGCGGCAGTCCCGACACCACGATGTTGCGCCGCAGCAGCTCGGGCGCGGCCTCCTCCAGCCCCGCGAGCACCGCGATCACCGGCAGGTGCTCGGCCTGGATCAGCGTGACCTGCCGCTTGCCGGGGCCGCCGGGCACGGCCTGGGCGGGCGGGGGCGGGGGCCGGGGCCTCGCCCGCCTCGCCGCTCAGGGCGGTCAGGCGCGCGGGGGCCTGCTTGCCGTGGTCGCCGATCAGGCCGACCAGGGGGTGCGCCTGCACCTCGGGGACGCTCCGGACCGCCGCGCGGCGCGCCGTGCGCAGGCCGATCCACTCGACCCGGCCCGCCCGTGGCAGCGCCGTGCGAAGTTCCTGCATCGTCTTCATGGGGCCATGCTAGCGGGTCGCGGGCAGGGGCAGAATCGGGCAAGCTGAGGGCCGGATGACCACGCCGCCCGATCCCCCGCCCGCACCGCGCCCGGCCGCCGCCCCGCAGGCCACCTCGCCGCAGGTGGCAGCCGGGCGGGCCGCGACCGAGCAGGCCCGCACCGAGCGCGCGCGGGAAAAGGAGAAGACTGGCCGCCTGAAGGCCGTGCTGGACACCATTCCCCTCCTGGCGACCCTGACCACGGTGTCCGTCGCGCTGTTTTCCAGCCTCCAGTCGCAACAGCAGTACCGCGACACGCAGGCCTCGGCCCGCTTCCAGAGCGCGGTCGAGCTGCTGGCCGGGGACGACCTCACGACCCGGGTGGGCGGCGTCGCGCTGCTGGGGCAGGTCGCCCAGACGAACAGCGAGCGCCGCGAGAACGCCGTGCGGCTGCTCGCCACCTTCTTGCGGGTCCACTCGCCCGCGACCGATGCGGGACGCGCCGCCGCCGTCACGCGGGAACCCGCCGCCGAGGAGGTGCGCGCCGTCTTCTCGGCGATGGCCTACCGGGGCGACGTGAAGGAGGTGGACCTCGGGCGCATCAGCGCGCGCGGCCTCCAGTTGGCGGACGCCGACCTGCGCGGCCTGATCCTGGCCCGCAGCGACCTGAGTGGCGGCAGCTTCGGGCGCGGCGACCTGCGGGGCGTCTCGCTTCAGGGGGCCACCCTGCGCGGCGTGGGCTTCGGGCAGGCCGACCTGCGCGGCGCGGTACTCACCGGCGCCGACCTCCGGGACGCAGACTTGCGGGGTGCCCGGCTCGCGGGCACCGACCTCCGGGGCACCACCGGCCTGACCTCCGCCCAGCTCGCCGGGGCCACGACCGACGGGACGACGCGGCTGCCGGCCGGAATCACGGTGCCGGTGGCCGGCGCGCAGACGGCCCCCACCCCCTGAGCCGGACCTGCCATGCCGGACTTGCTATGCTGCCGGACATGAGGCGCCTGACCCGACCTGCCTATCCGTCCCGCCGCTGGCGGGAGGGCCGGGACACGCGGTAAGTGACAGCCTGAAATCCAACCCCCGAACGCGGCGCGACTCCCCAGCGAGTGCGCCGCGTTCTTTTGACGGAGTGCCCATGAACGAGATTCGCAGGAATGTCCCGGTGGACGAACAGATCGAAATCCTCAAGCGTGGCGTGGCCGACCTCGTGTCCGAGGACGACCTGCGGCGCAAGCTCGCGCGCAGCCTGGAGACCGGCACGCCGCTGCGCATCAAGCTCGGCGCCGACCCCACCCGCCCCGACCTGCACCTGGGCCACGCGGTGATCCTGCGCAAGATGCGCCAGTTCCAGGACCTGGGCCACAAGGTCATCCTGCTCATCGGCGACTTCACGGCCATGATCGGCGACCCCAGCGGCAAGTCCAAGACCCGCCCGCCCCTGACCCTTGAGGAGACGCGCGCCAACGCCAAGAGCTACCTGGAGCAGAGCCGCCTCGTGCTGCGCGGCGAGCCGGAAGTGCTAGAGATCCGCTACAACGGCGAGTGGCTCGAACCGATGGGCTACGCCGACGTGATCCGGCTGGCGAGCCGCTACACCGTGGCCCGCATTCTGGAGCGCGACGACTTCACCAAACGCCTGAACGCCGGCACGCCGATCTCGCTGCACGAACTGCTGTACCCGGTCACGCAGGGCTACGACTCGGTGGCCCTGCACGCCGACGTGGAACTGGGCGGCACCGACCAGCTGTTCAACAACCTCGTGGGGCGCGCGCTGCAACGCGACTACGACCAAGAGCCGCAGGTGGTCATGACGCTGCCGCTGCTCGTCGGCCTGGACGGCACCGAGAAGATGTCCAAGAGCCTGGACAACTACGTCGGCCTGACCGACGAGGCCCACGTCATGTTCGCCCGGCTGATGAAGGTGCCCGACACCCTGCTGGACAACTACTTCACGCTGCTGACCGACCTGCCGCGCGCCAGGATCGCGGAGCTGCTGGCCGGGCACCCGGTCGCCGCCCACCGCGAACTCGCCCGCGAGGTGGTGCGCGCCTTCCACCCGGACGCCGACCTGGACGCCGCCGAGGAACGCTTCCGGGCGGTGGCCAGGGGCGGCATCCCCGAGAACATCCCGGTGGTGACGCTCGCGGCGGCCGACCTCGACGACAGCGCCGACCCCGACCGCGTCAGTCTGGTCAAGCTGGTGGTCCTCGCGGGCCTGGAACCCAGCAACGGCGCGGCGCGCAAGCTCATCCAGAACCGGGGCCTGAAACTGAACGGCGAGCCCTTTACCGACCCGCACGGCAGCCTCAGCCGCGCGCAGATCGCCGCCGGGGCCGTCATCCAGAAGGGCAAGGACAAATTCGCGCGGATCGTGATCGGAGGGTAACCGGGGGCACCCGCCCGCTATCCCTTTTTCTCCACTTCTCCTTCCAGCCCGTAGATCTCCAGAAAGCGGCGGGTCCGCGCCCCCAGGGTCGGCAGGGGCGCGACCTCGCCGCACACCCAGTCGGGGGCGTAGCTGCGGCACACGCCGGGGCGCGCCGCGTACACGGCGCACAGGCAGGGGCCGTCCTGGGCCGGCACGTTCAGGTGCACGCAGGGCACCCCCAGCGGTTTGCGCAGCGCGTGGATGTCGGGGGCCGCGCAGCACGCCCCGCACGCCGTGCAGTCGCGCACCAGCGGGCTGCGGGGCGCGAAGTCGGGCGGGGGGGCGAAGGGATCGGACACGGCGGAGGCGAGGCTAGCGCGGCCGGGCCGGGGCGCACCGTGACCCGCCCCGCTTCCCCGCCTTCCGGCTCAGCGCAGGTCGTCCACCGCCGCGATCAGGGCGTCGTTCTCCTCGGGCGTGCCGATGGCGACGCGCAGGCAGCCCGCGAGCAGGTGCAGTTTGTCCTGGCGGCGCACCACGATGCCGCGCGACAGCAGGTGGCGGTAGGCCGCGTCGGCGTCCGGCGTGCGCAGCAGGAAGAAGTTGGCCTGGCTGGGCAGCGCCTGGCAGGTCGGGTGGTTCGCCAGGGCGGCGAGCACCCGCTCCCGCTCACGGATGCCCTCGGCCACGCGGGCCTGCACGTAGCCGGGCTGCTCCAGCGCCACCTCCAGGGCGGCCTGGGCGAGCAGGTTCACGTTGAAGGCCGACACCAGTTTTTGCAGGTTGGCCGCCAGTTCGGGCGAGGCGAGCAGGTAGCCCACGCGCACGCCCGCCAGCCCCCAGGCCTTGCTGAAGGTGCGCAGGCTCAGGCGGGCCGGGCCCTCACGCACGAGATCGCGGTAGTCGCTGCGGCTGTACTGGTGGTACGCCTCGTCGAGGACCACGATCCAGCCCGCCGCCTCGGCCGCCTCGGTCAGGGCGCGCACGTCGGCCTCGGCGTCCACGTGCCCGGTCGGCGCGTGCGGCTGCGTGAGGTACAGCACGCCCGGTTCCTCGCGTTCCAGCGCCGCGCGCAGCTCGGCGACCGGCAGCGAGAAGTCGGGGTTCAGGGACACCTGCACGAGCCGCGCGCCCAGCAGTTCGGCCTCCAGGGTATAGACGCTGAAGGTGGGGTTCACGGTCAGGACGGTCTGCCCGATGCCCGCCAGCTCGGTCAGGAGCTTGATGAGGACGTTGCTGCCGGGGGTCACGACCACGCCCGCCGGGTCCCAGTCCTCGTAGCGCGCCACGGCGTCCCGCAGGGTGTCGGCGTGCAGGTCGGGGTAGCGGTTCCAGGGGCGCGCGGCCATGCGGCGCAGGGCCTCGGCCTTCAGCTCCTCCGGAAAATCGTAGGGATTCTCGTTCTGGTCGAGCTTGATGGGCACGTCCAGCGGCGTGAAGGGATAGGCGGGCACGGCGCGCACGGCGGCGCGCACGGCGCGGCCCACCGTACCGGGGGCAGAGGTCGGGGAGGTCATGACCGAGTTGTATCACCCGCCCGCGCGGGGCCGCCCGCCAGCGTCCGACCTGCCCAAACGCGCCGGAACAGGCGGCCGTGGAGCGCAGGCCGGGCCTGCCGCGCCCCAGGCTTCCGGAGGCCGTATGACACGCCGCCCAGGCCGCATTGCCGCTAGACTGCCGGACGAACGTCCCCCTCAAGATTCCTGCTTTTCCAGGCGGCGTTCAGCATCCCTCTCCACCGACGTGTGGGCAGGGAGGCGCCGGGGCGAAATGCCCGGCGATCCGGCCTGCCGGATTCCTCCCCGACCACGCGCAGACCGCGCCGTACCCGTTTGCTGTCTCCCTTCTTCCCTTTTCCCTCAAGGAGCTGAGCCATGACCATGCTGTACGTGATTCTGGCCCTGGCGCTGGGGCTGGCCCTGGGCTATTTCGCTTGGCGGTCCACCGGCCTCAAGCAGCAGGCCGAACGCGACGACCGTCTGGAGCGCGAGGCCCAGGCCGAGGCGCAGCGCATCCGCGCGCAGGCCGAGGACCATGCCCGCGCCCTGCGCGCCGAGGCCGACCAGGCCCGGCAGGACGCCGCCCGGCACGTCCGCGACGCCGAAAAACGCCTTCAGGACGCCGCCGACCGCGAGCAGGGCCTGAGCGAGCAGACCGCCCAGTTCGCCGCCGCGCGCGACCAGATCGCCGCGCTGCGCACCCAGGTCGAGCAGGACCGCGCCCAGGCCAAGCAGGACGCCGCCGCCGCCCGCGAGTCGCTGGCCGCCGACCGTCAGGCGACCCGCCGCGAGCGCGAGGACCTGGGCCGCGAGATCGAGCGTCTGGGCCGCCGCGCCGAGCAGCTTGACGCCCGCAGCGACAAGCTCGACACCCTCGAAGAGCGCCTGGAGGCCGGGCTACGCGGCGTGCAGGCGCAGGAGGCCGAGGTGCAGGGCCGCCTCAAGCAGGCCGACCACCGCCTCTATGAGATCGCCGCCCTGAGCCCCGAGGCCGCCCGCGACCAGATCCTCACCCGACTCGACGCCGAGCTGGAGGAGGAAAAGGCCATCCGCGTCAAGGCCATGACCGACCGCGCGGCGCAGGAGGCCCGCCGCAGCGCCCGCAGCATCATCGCCCAGGCCATCCAGCGCAGCGCCTCGGAGACGAGCGCGCAGCTCAGCGTGTCGGTGGTGCCCATTCCCAGCGACGCCATGAAGGGCCGCCTGATCGGGCGCGAGGGCCGCAACATCCGCGCCTTCGAGGCCCTGACCGGCGTGGACCTCATCATCGACGACACGCCCGAGGCCGTGATCCTCTCCAGCTTCAACCCGGTGCGGCGCGAGGTCGCCAAGCACGTCCTGGACGCGCTGGTGGCCGACGGACGCATCCACCCCACCCGCATCGAGGAGATGGTCCACAAGGCCCAGGAGGAGATGAAGACCTTCATCCACGGCCAGGGAGAGGAAGCGGCCATCGAGTCGGGCGTGGTGGGCCTCAAGCCGGGGCTGGTACAGCTGCTGGGGCGCATGTACTTCCGCAGCTCGTACCAGCAGAACGTCCTGAAACACAGCGTGCAGGTCGCGCATCTCACCGGCATCATGGCGGGCGAGCTGGGCCTGGACGAGGCGCTGGCCCGCCGCGCCGGGCTGCTGCACGACGTGGGCAAGAGCATCGACCGCGAGATCGACGGCACCCACGTCGAGATCGGCATCAACCTCGCCCGGCGTTTCGGCGAGGGGCCGGCCGTCATCGACGCCATCGCCCACCACCACGACCCCGAGAACGGCGAGACGCTGTACTCGGTGCTCGTGGCCGCCGCCGACGCCATCAGCGCGTCACGGCCCGGCGCGCGGCGCGAGGAGCTCGAATCCTACGTGCGCCGCCTGGAGCAGCTCGAACAGATCGCAGTATCGTTTCCCGGCGTGCAGCAGGCCTACGCCATCCAGGCCGGGCGCGAGGTGCGCGTGGTCGTGCAGCCCGAGAAGGTCACCGACGCCCAGGCCACGCTGCTCGCCCGCGAGATCGCCGCGCGGGTCGAGCAGGACATGGAATACCCCGGTCAGGTGCAGGTGACGGTCGTGCGCGAGAGCCGCGCGGTGGACATCGCCCGCTGAGGGCCGTCCTCCTCCCCTGTGCCGGCGGCCTCCCTGGGTGGGGGCCGCCGGGCCTTTGGGCCTCCCCCGTTTCTTAAGGCCCCTCAGGCTCTCATCAAAGGGGCGTCAGCTTGGGGGGCTATGGTGCGCAGACATCCGCAGGCCGCCATTGTCGGCCGCAGCCCAAAAGACCCTCTCAAGGATTGGATAGACTCGACGATGATGAAACGCCCCCTCCTGCTTCTGAGCGCGCTGCTCGCCCTGTGCCCCCCGGCACTGGGCCTGAAGCTGACGGTCCGGGACCCGGAGTTGCAGACCTCGCTCGGGTACGGCGAGAGCAGCGGCGGCAAGTTCAACGTGAAACTCGTGGCCGACTACGAAGGCCCGGTCGTGGTGCTGTTCTCGCAGAGCGACGACGAGAAGTCGCGCGGCCTGTTTCCCGGCCTCAAGAACAGCTACGACGGCGTGCTGCGCGGCGGCCAGCTCTTCCTGAACTCCGACGTGGCGGCGTCCAGTACCAAAATGCAGGCCCCCGCGGCGGCCCCTTCCCTCCGGAGTATGAGCGTTCCGGCAACCGGCACTTCACTGGGACGCTTCCTGCAACCCTTCAAATTGACGGTGTCGCTTCAGACCACCGGTCAGAGCGGCAGCCCGGTCGAGCTGCTGCTGCGCGCAGGCCGCTGAACCCCTGACCCACCGGGCAGGCGTTCCGCAGGGGCCTGCGCCTGTCGCGCCCACGCCGCACGACCCGCCCCAAAGGAGACTGACATGCTCGCGCAGATTCTCGTCGTCGAGGACGACCCGCACCTCGGGCCACTGCTCAAGGAATATCTTTCGGCCGATTATCAGGTCTACCACGCCGCCACCCTCAAGGACGCCCAGGCCTGGCTCGGCACGCACAGCGCCCAGCTCATCCTGCTCGACCTGAACCTGCCCGACGGCGACGGTCTGGACCTCGTGCAGGCCCTGCGGCAGTACAGCTCGACGCCGGTACTCGTGCTCTCGGCGCGCAGCGGCGTGCAGGAACGGGTCGCGGGCCTGAACGCCGGGGCCGACGATTACCTCACCAAGCCTTTCGCCATGCCGGAACTCGACGCGCGCATCACGGCGCTGCTGCGGCGCACCGCCGCCGGGACCGGCGTGAACCTGGGTAACACTAGCCTGTCCACCAGCAGCCTGCTGCTCACCGTGAACGACAAGAACGTGAACCTCACCGAACACGAGGCGCGCATCCTGGAACTCATGATGCGCACGCCCGAGCGGGTCTTCTCGCGCGCGGACATCGAGTCGCACCTCTACGGCTGGGAGACGCCCAACAGCAACTCGGTCGAGGTCCGCATCTCGCAGCTGCGCAAGAAGCTCGAGAGTGCCGGCTCGGACCTGAGAATCCGGACCATCCGCAACGTCGGCTACGTCCTCCAGGTCTGAGGCCCAGGTGACCCCCCCAGGCCCCGAGTCGGGCGGGCAGGCGCGGCCCCGCGCCCGGGTGATGACGCCCGGCGCGGGGCTGTATTCGGCGCGGGTGGCGTGGCGGCACAGCCTGCGCTTCCGGCTGGCGCTGGTGTATACGCTCGCGACCCTGGTGATCGTCACGGTGATCGGGGTCGGCATGGTCCTGTACCTGCTGGGTCAGATGGACCGGCAGTTCCAGCAGCGCCTCAACGAGCGGGCCGAGGTCATCGCCGAGGGGTTCAAGAACCCGCAGACCAACCTGGGCAAGCCTGCGCAGCCCACCAGCGGCTACACGGCCATCCTGGACCTGAGCGGCAATATCCAGGCGGTCAGTCCGGCCTTGCAGGTGGCGAACGGTCCGCAGCTCACGCGGGGGCAGCCCTTTCCGTACCTGAACCGCCGGCCCCTGGAGATTCAGGGGATTCCCATGCGCGCCGCCGTCCGGCGGGCGGGCGACTTCGGGACCGTCTGGGTGGCGCTGTCGGAGGAGGACGTGCGCGCCGCCCGCACGAGCGCCCTGAGCGCCCTGCTGCTCGCGCTGGCGGTCACGCCCCTGCTCATGCTGCTGCTGGGCTGGTGGGGGGGGCGCCGGGCCCTGGCCGGTCTGGGGCAGGCCGCCGACCTCGCCGACCGCATCGACCCGACACGCAGCCTCGCCACGCTGCCGCTGCCCCGGCAGGAGGACGAGGTCCACCGCCTGCTCGCGGCCATCAACCGCCTTCTGGTGAGGATCGAGGCCGGACAGGCCCGCGAAAAGCAGCTGCTCGGCCAGATCGTCCACGAACTGGGCGCGCCCCTGACCGTGCTCAGGGCCTCGCTGTCGCGGGCCGGCGACCGGACCGGTGACCCCGAGGTCCTGCGGGCCGCGCTCGTGGCCGACGAGCTGACCTTCACGACCCAGGACCTCATGCAGATGGCGCGCGGGCAGCTGGAGATGAAACTGGCGTGGCACTACATCCCCGCCCGCACGTTGCAGGGCCGCCTCGACCGGCTGGTGCCCGGCACGACCTTCGAGGGCGACTGGGAGGCCGGCATCCTGTGCGACCCCGACCGCCTGACCCAGGCGCTGCGCAACCTGCTCGCCAACGCGCGGCGGGCGGCCGGGCCGCAGGGCAGCGTGACCCTCACCCTGGCCGAGACGCCCGAGGAGGTGCGTTTCACCGTGCGCGACACCGGCCCTGGCCTGCCGACCGAGCTGGGCGAGCGCATCTTCGACCCCTTCGTGAGCGGGTCGGGCAGTTCGGGCCTGGGCCTGAGCGTCTCGCGCCAGATCGCGGTCATGCACGGCGGCTCGCTGTCGGGCAGCAACCCCCCCGGCGGGGGCGCACAGTTCGTGCTGACGGTACCCGGCGCGGCCCTGGGCGACGAGGACGACGGCGGGCCCGGCGACGACCTGGAGGACGACGGACCCGGCGACGGCCCTCCCCCAGGGCCCCCCCATGGCCGGACGCCGGACGACCCCCTGCCGGAAGAAAGCCGTGAGGCGGCCTCCCCTACCCTGCGGGGGTGACGCGCCGCGCTGCCCCGCCCGCCCCCGAGCTGTTCCCGTCCCCGGACCCGGCCGAGCTGCTCGCGCTGCTGACCCTGCGCTTCACGCCGCAGCTCGGTCCCCGGCGTACCGAGGCCCTGCGCCGCCACTTCGGTACGGCCCGCGCGGCCCTGGGGGCGTCCCTGGCCGAGCGGCGCGCCGTGCCCGGTCTGGACGCCCGCAGCCTCGCGGCCATCGGCACCCCAAAGCCGGCCGAGCAGGCCCAGGCCGAACTGGAGAAGGCCGCCGGAGCGGGCGTAAGGGTGCTGGGCCGGGGTCTGGCGGGCTACCCCGAGGCCCTCGACGCGCTGGGCGACCCGCCCGCGGTGCTGTGGGTACGCGGCGAATGGCCCGAATTTCCGGCGGTGCCCCGCGCGCTGGGCGTCGTGGGCACCCGCGCGGTCAGTCCCTCTGCCCGCTCGCTGACCCGCCAGATTTCGGCCGACCTCGCGCGGGCCGGCGTGCTGGTGGTCAGCGGACTGGCGCGCGGCGTGGACACCGAGGCCCACTCGGCGGCGGTGGAGGCGGGCGGCCCCAGCGTGGCCGTGCTGGGCAGCGCCGTGGACCACATCTATCCCAGCGAGAACGTCCCGCTGTCGCGGCAGCTCACCCTGGTCAGCGAGTACCCGCTGGGCACGCCGCCCGCCCAGCACCACTTTCCGACCCGCAACCGCCTCATCGCGGCGCTGTCGGCCGGGTCGCTGATCGTGGAGGGCGAGCTGAAGTCGGGGTCCATGATTACGGCGACGCACGCGCTGGACTGTGGCCGCACCGTATTCGCCGTGCCGGGCCGCGCCGGAGACCCCCGCGCCGCCGGGCCACACCGCCTGCTGCGGGAGGGCGCCGTCCTGACCGAGTCGGCGCAGGACATTCTCGACGAGCTGGGCTGGGGAACGGCCCCCGCCGCGCCGCAGCTCGACCTGCCGCCCGAGCAGACGCGGGTGCTCGCGTCCCTGACCCGGCCCACCACCCTGGACGACCTCCAGACCCAGGTGCGTCTACCCCTGCCCGACCTCCAGACCGCGCTGGTGATGCTTCAGCTCATGGGCCTGGTCGAGGAGGCCGGGGGGCGCTGGGCGAGGCGCTGAGCCGGCCCGGCCCTGACCTTACTCGTGACCCGTGCCGGTCACGCCCGCCCGGGTCACGAGGCCCTGCTCGCTGGCCGTGTCGGCTTCCCGCACGGCCGTCGTCCCGTCGGCATGACGCGCTTCGCCCAGGTCGGCCGTCTCCTGAACCGGGGTGCCGCCGGCGTCCAGCACCTCGTCGTCTGTGGTGAGCACCGAGTCGATCTGCTCACGCCTGGCCTTGGCCTCCTGCTCGGGGGTGTCTGCGGTGATACCGGTCAGGCCGCCCGTCGCCGTCGTTCCGTCACTGGTCATGTACCGAGTCTGCGGGGCCCACAGGCCCACACAGGCGGGGGCGGCATGAAGGCCCGTTGAGCCTTTGCCGGGCTTCTAGACCACCGGGTCAGCCGTGCTGCGGCCCGAACTCCTTCTCGATGTCCACGCGGGGAGGGCCCTCCACCCGCACCCCTTCCCGCGCCGGATCGTTCAGGCCGGCCAACACCTCCCGCACCCCGACCCGGAGGTCGCCGGCCGTGCCTGCCGTCTGCGCCGTCGCGGGGTCCAGGACCAGCCGCCAGCCGCCGCCGGGCCAGGCCGCCGCCACCTCCAGCGGCTCGCCCCGGTTCAGGGCGGCGAGTTCCAGGTCGTCGAGGCGCGCGCGCAGCCCCCGGCTCGTCAGGCGGACTTTCATGCGGGCAGGATACGCGGCCGCGCCGCGCTTCCTTCTTCTCTCTTTTCTCCGGGCGGGTGGGAAGCGGGTGGTATGCTGGGCGCGCATATTTGCAGACCGGGAGGTGCCCTTTATCTCGCAGGAAATCTGGACGGAC